>JPPB01000279.1 GCA_001483205.1 alpha proteobacterium 3107 | reverse complement strand
GTCGTGACCGACGATATGTGAACGGATATTCACCATATCACGAAACCGTGTTTTGTAAAGGGCAGAATTGAGATGCCCGGCCTGCCCATTTGTTCAGGTCTGTGGGCGGGTGCGCGCGCCCTGAGTTGGGGCATGACAACTGCGGCAATTTCCCTTAAGGTCCGGCCGGGGGGCCGCGCCCCCCACGGGCAAGTCAATACGGAGTGTATGGATGACGGATTTCTTCTCTCGACGCAGCACCATGGCGGGCATGGGCGCGTGCCTTTTGACTGCGGCCTGCGGCAACGGTGTCGGCAACCGGGGCGGTGCAGAGATCGACGCCCGCGTCAACGCCACACTCGCGCATATGTATGACCACTATCCGGGCACCAATGACCTGAACGCTAAGGCATCCGGTGTGCTGGTCATGCCGCTGATCACCGAGGCGGGGTTTGGCATCGGCGGGTCTTACGGGCGCGGGGCATTGCAGATCAACAATGTGACCGTGGATTATTACTCAGCCGCCTCAGCGAGTTTCGGCTTTCAGATCGGCGCGCAGCAATTCGCCCATGTGCTGTTCTTTATGACCGAGAATGCTCTGTCGGACTTTCGCCACGGCAGCGGCTGGGCCGCAGGCGGCGACATCGAATATGCGGTCAGCGACCGGGGCGGCAACCTGAGCGTGGACACCACCAATGCCCTGTCCCCGGTGATCGCGGTGATTTTCGGACAGGCGGGGCTGCATCTGGGCGCGACGCTTGAGGGCACGAAATACACGCGCATCATACCGTGAGGGGGGGGCGCGCCACCCGCCCGCGCGCGCTCACCCCACGGAACGCAGGCGCCGGATCAGGCTGGAAGTATCCCACCGGCCACCACCCATCTTCTGCACATCCTTGTAGAACTGATCAATCAGCGCCGTCACCGGCAGGCTGGCCCCGTTCCCGTCGGCCTCATCCAGACAAATCCCCAAATCCTTGCGCATCCAGTCAACCGCAAACCCATGGTCGAACTCATCCGCCAGCATGGTCTCGTGCCGGTTGGTCATCTGCCAGCTTCCGGCCGCGCCCTGGCTGATCACCTCGATCACCGCGCGCCCGTCCAGCCCCGCCTTCTCTGCAAAATGCAAAGCCTCTGACAGGCCCTGAACCAGCCCGGCGATGGCGATCTGATTGCACATCTTGGTCAGTTGCCCGGCCCCGGACGCACCGATCCGGCGGCAGATGCGGGCATAGGCGGCGATGACCGGCTCTGCCCGCAGATAGGCGTCCTGCGCGCCCCCGCACATGACCGACAATATGCCGCCCTCTGCCCCGGCCTGACCGCCGGAAATCGGCGCATCAACAAAAGACAGCCCCTTTTCCGCCGCGATTGCGTGCAGCGCACGGGTGACCTTTGCCGAGACGGTCGTGTGATCAACAAACAGCGCGCCGTCAGCCATGCCCGCAAACGCGCCGTCCCCGCCAAGGCAGACGGACCGCAAATCATCGTCATTGCCGACACAGGCAAAAACGATCTCTGCCCCCTCTGCCGCCGCGCGCGGGGTCGCCGCCTGCCGCCCACCATGCCGGTCAACCCAGGCCGCAGCGCGGGCACCGGTCCGGTTATACACGGTGACCTCATGCCCGGCGGCTTGCAGGTGCCCCGCCATCGGAAAGCCCATCACCCCCAGCCCCAGAAACGCCAGTCTTGCCATTCTGTCCATCCGTTTGATTGTAAAATCCCGTCTTGCGTCATACCTAATGGAACGGCAGGGCGAAGGCGTCAACCAAAGGAACTGATATGGCGCGGTTATTTCGGTGGCTGCTGAGGCTGTTCGGCGGGCTTGTCTTTCTGGTGGTGGCGGGCGGTGCGGCGGTTTACCACCTCGCCGGGCGCTCGCTGCCTGATTACGACGCGGATCATGTGGTCAGCGGCATCACCGGGCCGGTCGAGATCGTGCGCACCAATACAGCCGTGCCCCATATTTTTGCGGCGGGCGAGTCGGATGCGTTCTTTGGCCTTGGTTTCACACACGCGCAGGACCGGCTGTGGCAGATGACCATGCTGCGCCGCACCGCAGAGGGCCGCCTGTCAGAGCTGTTCGGGACGCGCACACTGAAAATCGACGAAACCCTGCGGCGGTTGGGCCTTCACGGGGCGGCGCAACAATCGGTTTCTGCCCAGAGTGCGCGCGGGCGGGCGGCGCTTGAGGCGTATTCCGCCGGGGTCAACGCCTGGCTTGCACAGGTGAATCAGGGGGCGCTTGGCCGGGGCGCGCCGGAGTTCTTTCTGTTCGGCAATGAGATCAGGCCGTGGCAGCCCGCCGATTCGATCGCCATCGTCAAGCTGATGGCGCTGCGCCTGACGCCGCATCTGGCAAATGAGGCCCTGCGGGCGCGGCTGTCGCTTGTATTACCGCCGGAGCGGGTGCGCGACATTCTGCCCGATGCGCCCGGCGAGGGCGTTGCCGATTTGCCCGATTATGCCGCCATCGTGCCGGGCGCGCGCCCCGCCCTTGCGGCGATCCGCACCGATGACCACCCGCTTTCGCCCCTGAAGCCCCGCGCTTTCGCGGGCGCATCCAATGCCTGGGCCGCCGGGCCGGGCCGGTCGTCCTCTGGCCGGGCGCTTCTGGCCAACGACCCCCATCTTGGCCTGAGCGCGCCCGCCATCTGGTATCTGGCCCGCCTTCAGGTCGCGGACAGCGGCAGCGGCAGGGGCATGATCGGGGCGACCATTCCGGGCATTCCGCTGATCCTGTCGGGGCGCAGTGACACGCTGGCCTGGGGGATCACCTCGTCCTATCTTGATGATCTGGATTTGCATATAGAGGCGCTGAACCCCGAAAACCCCGGCGAATACAAGGGGCTTGACGGCTTTGTGCCCTTCCGGACGCAGGAGGCCGAAATTCGGGTCAGGGATGCCGCCCCGGTCACGATCACCCGACGCTGGACAGAAAACGGGCCGGTCCTGCCCGGACATCTGTTCGGTCTGGACGCCATTACCCCGGAGCATCACGTCATGTCGGTGTCATGGACGGCGCTTTCGCCCAATGACACGACGATCAGCGCCGTTCTGGACATCACCGCATCGGAAACGGTGGATCAGGCGCTGGCGGCAGGCGAGCGCGTCATCGCGCCCTCGGTCAATATGGTGATCACCGATGGCGCGCACATCGCCATGAAAACACTGGGGGCCTTTCCCCGAAGGGCCGCCAGCCATCAGAGCCGGGGCCGGATGCCCACCCCCGGCTGGCGGGCCGAAAACCGCTGGAACGGCAGGCTGCGGTATCGGAGCAACCCGGAATTTGCCGATCCTGCGGGCGGGCTTGTCGGCAACACCAACAACAAGATCACCGACCGCGATTTCCCCTATCACATGAGCTATTCCTGGGGCGACACCCAGCGGGTCCGGCGCTGGGGGCACCTGATGCAATCGCGCCGGGTGCATACCCGTGACAGTTTCATCGAGGCCCAGCTTGATTCGGTCAGCTTTTCGGCCCGCGCGCTGCTGGCGCTGGTTGCCGCTGATCTGTGGTTTACGGGCGAGGCCTCTGCCCCCGGCACGCAGGCGCGGCAAGAGCAGCAGGCGCTGGACATGCTGGCCGAGTGGAACGGCGAGATGAACGAACACCTGCCCGAGCCGCTGATTTATTCGGCCTGGATGCGCGCCCTGCAAGAGCGCCTTATCCGCGATGAACTGGGGCCGCTTGCAGACAATATCACCCATGTTGAACCGCTGTTCATTGAGCGCGTGTTTCGCGATATAGACGGGGCGGGCGTCTGGTGCGATGTGGTGCAGTCGGACACCGCGGAAACCTGTGCAGAGATGGCGCGCCTGTCGCTTGGCGATGCGCTGTTGTGGATTGAAGAGACCCATGGCAGGCGGCTGGAGGCCCTGCGCTGGGGCGATGCGCATGAGGCACGGCATGATCACGAGGTGCTGGGCCGGATTCCGTTCCTCGGCTGGTTCGTCAATATCCGCCAGTCCACCAGTGGCGGCGATAACACGCTGAGGCGCGGCATGACCGCCGGCAGGGGGGACGCGCCCTTTGCCAATGTCCACGCCGCCGGATACCGGGCCGTCCATGATCTGGCAGACCCGGAAAGCTCTGTCTTTATCATTGCCACCGGTCAGTCGGGGCATCCGCTGTCGCGGTATTATGACGATCTGTCCGGGCTGTGGCGGCGCGGCGAGTATATCCCGATGTCTCTGGACCCCGGACTGGCGCGGGCGGCGTCGGCGGGCATATCGGTGCTGACGCCTGCGGGCGAGGGCGACCCGTGACCGGGTGCGTGAAAAGACCTCTGCATGATGAAGACCTCTGCATAATAGCGCGTCAGTTGCCAACCCGTCCGCCCGGCGGAACGCCGGGCAGCGCCTGCCTGCCCCCCGGCAGGCGCTTATAAACGCCTCAACATATTGCAGCGTATGGACTTTATGGCAAGATCATCGCCAATGTAGACTTTCAGGAAAAGCGCCCGCCCAGGCAGGCGGCTGCCCGGCTAAGCTAATATGCAGAGGTCTTTTGAGGGGCAAAACACCACCCCCCGCGGCGCCCCCTCACGCAAGGTCAGTTCCCGAACACCTGTTCCGCCGAGAACGCCCTCGCATTGCCCAGAAGCTGGCGCAAAAATCCGACACCGCGAATATTGCTGTCGGTCACGCGGCGCGACAGAATCACCACCCGCCCGTCCTCAAGCCCGAATCTCTCGATATTCTCGACAACCCCGCTTTCGTCGAACCGGATCGCCAGCACTTCCCGGCTGGTTTCTTCGGGCGCTTTCCAGGCGTAATGCCGCCAGCGGCTTTCGACATAATACCAGTCGCTGTCGCTCAGAACGCCGGTCGAGGTCGGGCGGCCGATGGTTTCTTCCACTGTGCCACGGGTATCAACGCCGATGACCACTTCTGCCAGCTCCGCCTCTCCCGGTGCATAGCCATGGGTGCGATAGGTTGCGGAACAGGACGCAAGCCCCCCCAGAAACAAGACGCAAACGCCGATTCTGGACACGATACCGATGCCTGACATGTCACTACCCCTTGCCACGTCCGTTCCCGCCTCTTAATCCGATTTACAGAAGGATCGTCCGGGATTCAAGAAAGTAAGCGTCTTCGCCATGCAGAATGATCTGCCCTGTTCATGCCCGTTGCGTGTCGCCGATTTGTCCGGGCGGCGGCAGGCGGGTTTCCTGATTGCCCCCGATGCCCCCGACCGCGCGGCCATCGCACGGGCGCTTTCGGTCTCTGCCCTGCGCAAGCTGCGGTTCGGGGGCCACCTTGCACCGGCCAGTGGCGGGTGGTGCCTGCGGGCCACACTCGGCGCGACCGTGATACAGCCCTGTGTGGTCACGCTGGAGCCGGTGACCACCCGCCTTGATGTTGCCGTCACCCGCCGTTACCTGCCCGAAGCGGCGGACCACCCCCCCGACGATGACGACACGGAGCCGCTGGGTGAGACCATCGACCCCGGCCAGGTGATGGTTGAGGCGCTGGCGCTGGCGCTGCCCGATTATCCGCGCGCCGGGGCCGCCGCCCGGCCCGGAGCGGTCTTTACCACCAGCGGCGCGCCGGGGGCCGCGCCTGGGGATCACACCGGGGACGACACCGCAAAACCCTTTGCCGCGCTGGCGGCACTGCGTGACAAACTGCGCAAAGACGGATAACATCCCCGGACAAGACCAGAGAAAGGGCTTGCACCGGGTGAAAATGCGGATATTTTCTGCCTTCGCTCGCACCCCGCGGCGCGGACGGACCGCCGCCGGAGAGATTATGATGAAGTCGGAGGGCCGGAGACGGCTCTGCCCCCGCATATCAGAGGTCAAGACATGGCTGTCCAGCAGAACAAGGTTACCAGGTCGCGCCGCAACCAGCGCCGATCCCATCACGCACTGAGTGCCGCGAACCCGGCGGAATGCCCGAATTGCGGAGAGCTGAAGCGCCCGCATCATGTTTGCGCCGCCTGCGGGTATTATGACAACCGCGAAGTCGTGGCGCTGGCGGGCGACATCGAACCCGACGAAGAAGACGCCGCCTAGGCGCGTCCTTTCCGCCCTTTTATATCCGCTTGTCAGGCCAGACCCGGCATGGTGACCGAGACATCGAAAGAGAAAACCCATCCCGGAGACGGGAACGTGATCATCTCTGTCGATGCGATGGGAAGCGACCGGGGGCCGTCATCGGTGATTGCCGGTATGGCAAAATGCCGGGACGCAAACCCGAATATCGGTTTCATCGTCCATGGGGATTCGGCGCAACTGAAGGCGTTGCTGAACAGGCGCGACGATCTGGCCTCGGTCTGTGAAATCCGCCATGCCGATGATGTGGTGACCATGGACGCCCGCCCCGGCCATGTGATGCGGAACGGCAGGAATACGTCGATGTGGTCGGCGGTTGACGCGGTGCGCAACAAAGAAGCCACCGCCGTTGTGTCCTGCGGCAATACCGGCGCGCTGATGGCGGTGTCGATGACCCGGCTGCGCAGGCTGCCCGGTGTTGACCGCCCCGCTATTGCCTGTTTGTGGCCGTCGCACAACCCCGGCGGCTTCAACGTCATGCTGGATGTGGGGGCGGACATCCGGGCGAATGCGGATGACCTGATGCAATACGCGCTGATGGGGGCGTCCTATGCCCGCACCGGGCTCGGGCTTGAGCGTCCCCGCATCGGGCTGCTGAATGTCGGGGCCGAAGAGCACAAGGGCCGCGCCGAGCTGAGGGCCGCCCATGACCTGATCGACCAGGCCGCGCCTGACGCCGGTTTCGCCTTCGTCGGCTTTGTCGAGGGCGGGGACATCCCCTCGGCCAGGGTCGATGTCATCGTCACCGATGGTTTTACCGGAAACATCGCGCTCAAGACCGGCGAAGGCACCGCGATGCTGATCCGCAAGTTTCTGCGCACTGCGCTTGGCCGGTCCCCCCTGTCGCGTCTGGGCGCACTGCTGGCGGCGAAATCACTGCGCGGCCTGCACAAGGCCATCGACCCCCGCCACATGAACGGCGGTGTCTTTCTGGGGCTGAACGGAACGGTGGTGAAATCCCACGGGGCTGCTGATGCAACCGGGGTGGCGGCGGCGATCCGGCTGGCGTTCAGGCTGGCACAGCCGGAGTTCACCGAACGGCTTGCCGCACAGGTTGCATCCTGCGGGCGGGCGCGACATGATGCCGGAAACGATCACAACGCAGACGGTGAATCCGAATGACACTGCGCGCCGTTGTCCGGGGCGTCGGACATAAATTGCCGGACCGGGTTGTCCCCAACGCCGCGTTCGAGCAGACACTCGACACCACGGATGAGTGGATCAGAACCCGCACCGGGATCGAACGCCGCCATTTCGCCGCCGAGGGCGAAACCACCGCCGATCTTGCCGTCGCCGCGGCAGAGGCGGCGCTCAGGGACGCCGGGATGCGCGCCGGTGACCTGGATGCCATCATTCTGGCGACCTCTACCGCCGATCTTACCTTCCCCTCTGCCGCGACGATGGTTCAGGCCCGGCTGGGGATGTCCGGCGGCTTTGCGTTTGACGTGCAGGCGGTTTGCGCCGGGTTCGTCTATGCGCTTGCCAACGCCAATGCCCTGATCCTGTCGGGGCAGGCGCGGCGCGCGCTGGTCATCGGGGCGGAAACCTTCAGCCGGATTATGGACTGGACCGACCGTTCGACCTGTGTGCTGTTCGGCGACGGCGCGGGCGCGCTGGTGCTGGAGGCAGAGGACGGAACGGGCACCGTCGATGATCGCGGCATCCTTGCCACCGACCAGCATTCCGATGGCCGTTACCGGGACATTCTCTATGTCGATGGCGGCCCCTCGACCGGGCACACCGGCTATCTGAGAATGCAGGGCAGGGAAGTGTTCCGCCATGCCATCGAAAAGCTGACCGCCACCACAGAAGCCGCCCTTGCCAAGGCGGGCCTCAACAGCGGGGATGTGGACCGGCTGGTGCCGCATCAGGCCAATATCCGCATCATTCAGGGCACCGCCAGAAAGATGGGCCTGCCGATGGAGCGCGTGGTGGTCACGGTGCAGGATCACGGCAATACCTCTGCCGCGTCGATTCCCCTGGCGCTGTCGGTCGGCAGCCGGAATGGGTGGATAAAGCCGGGCGATCTGGTCGTCACCAATGCGATCGGCGGCGGTCTGGCCTGGGGGTCGGTGGTAATCCGCTGGTAATCCGGTTTCGGGGCGGCTTTGCAACCCTCTGATATTGACTCGGAAATTCATCACGCTCTATTCTGGTCCGAAGATTGCAGGGAACAGATAAGAGGAACAGAAGATGACCAGGAAAACGGTGACACGAATGGACCTTGGCGAGGCGGTGGTGCGGGAGGTCGGGCTTTCCCGCAATGAATCGGCTCAACTGGTCGAAAGCGTGCTGCAACATATGTCGGATGCGCTGGTCAGGGAGAAATCGGTGAAAATATCGTCGTTCGGGACTTTCAGCGTGCGCGACAAGGCCGCCCGTATCGGCAGAAACCCGAAAACCGGCGAGGAAGTGCCGATTCATCCGCGCCGGGTGATGACGTTCCGCCCCTCTCACCTGATGAAGGCGCGGGTTGCGACGGGTAACCGTCAGGGATAGTCCGGGTATGGGCAAATCCCCCGATGCCTTTCGCACCATCAGCGAGGTTGCCGAGTGGCTGGACACGCCTGCCCATGTCCTGCGGTTCTGGGAAAGCAAGTTCAGCCAGGTCAGGCCGGTTCAGCGCGCGGGCGGGCGGCGGTATTACCGGCCCGGCGATATGCTGCTTTTGGGCGGGATCAAGCGCCTGCTGCACACCGACGGTCTGACCATCCGGCGGGTCCAGCAAATGCTGGCAAGCGAGGGGGTGAAGTCGGTTGCCGCGCTGTCCCGGCCATTGCGGGCAGAGGGGCCTGTGGCAGGGGACGAGGGGCCTGTTGAGGCTGCGGATGACCCCGGCCCGGTGCCTGCGGATGCGGGGGCAGGCGGGGCTTCTGACCCGGCGGCGGCGCATCCCGATGCTGCTGACGCCCCCGCAGACGGTGACGAGACCGTGGTGGCGCGCCCGCCGCTGTCCGCCCTGCTGATCACCGCCGGGCCGGAGACCCTGCGCCGGCGGCGCGCAAGAATCGCCCCGCTCTATGAGCGTCTCAGGGCGCTGCATGAAAGGCCGGGCGCATCAGATGGCGGATAGATACCGGTAAAGACCCCTGCATAATGGCGCGTCAGTAGCCAACCTGTCCTGCCCGGCTCAGCCATTATGCAGAGGTCTTACAGAGGTCTTTTCCCGCTTGCCCCGGCGGACAAAACCGCTATGTAAAGGCTGATGTCGGGCTATGGCGCAGCCTGGTAGCGCGTCCGTCTGGGGGACGGAAGGTCGCAGGTTCAAGTCCTGCTAGCCCGACCAGAAGACAAGACCGCCCGTGTCCCTTTGGCTCGGGCGGTCTGTTGCATCGGGAGTGCTCGCATGACCCCAACCGGAACCGGCGTTCTGCCCTGCCAGGCTCTGACCGGGCTGATCGCGAACGGGGTCATCAGCGCAGAGGCGGCGATTGAGGCCGACCAGATACAGCCCGCATCCCTTGACCTGCGCCTGGGAACGACGGCTTTCCGCGTCCGGGCCTCGTTTCTGGCGGGCGAAGGGCGGAAAGTGTCGGACCGGCTGGCCGCGTTTGAAATGCACCGGATCGACATCTCGGGCGGCGCGGTGCTGGAAAAGGGCTGCGTCTATGTGGTGCCGCTGATGGAGCGCCTCGCCCTGCCCGGCCACATCCATGCCGCCGCCAATGCCAAAAGCTCCACCGGCAGGCTTGATCTGCTGACCCGCCTGATCGCCGATGGCGGCACCGAGTTCGACAGGATTCCGGCAGGATATAACGGGCCGCTTCATGCGGAAATCTGCCCGCGCTCGTTCTCGGTTCTGGTGCGCCCCGGAATGCGGCTCAATCAGATACGGTTTCGCGCCGGTCAGGCGGTGCTGAGTGACAGCGACCTGCACGCGCGCCATGCCTCTGACGGTCTGGTGGACGGGGACGCGGTGATTGACGGCGGCCTCGGGTTTTCGGTTGATCTGCGCCCCCGGGCCGGATCGCTCGCCGGGTATCGGGCCAAGCCGCATACCGGCGTCATTGACCTCGGCAAGACCGGCCACTATCGCGCGTCCGATTACTGGGAAGAGATTCACGCCAGCGACGGGCGCATCATCCTTGACCCCGGCGCGTTCTACATCCTTGTCAGCCGCGAGGCGGTTCACATTCCGCCGGATTGCGCCGCCGAGATGGCCCCTTATCTGGCGATGGCCGGGGAGTTCCGGGTGCATTATGCGGGGTTTTTTGATCCGGGTTTCGGCCACGGGCCTGCGGGGGGCGCGGGCGCGCGGGGGGTGCTGGAGGTCCGCTGTCACGAAGCGCCTTTCGTGCTTGAGCATGGTCAGGTCGTCGGGCGGCTGGTGTATGAGCGGATGGCGGCGACACCTGAGCGGCTCTATGGTGCGGGCATCGCGTCGCATTATCAGGGGCAGGGGCTGAAGCTCGGCAAGCATTTCCGTGCGGTGGAGCGGTGAGGGGCGGGCCGGGCGCGGGTTTTCGGGGTGTTCATGGCCCGGCGGAATGCGGGGTCGTGGCTTATCCGCGGATAAGGTATGGGGCTTACCCGCGGATAAGGGCAGCATTGCTGACATATAGTATAACACCGTAAAATTGATCACCGCCTCTAACCCCGGTCCTGTCAGGGCGCTGCTGCATGAATGTAAGCGCTTTCACCGAAAATGTAAGCCCTTACATTCCGGGA
>JPPB01000278.1 GCA_001483205.1 alpha proteobacterium 3107 | reverse complement strand
GTGGTCCGGGGCAATCCCGGCGTCTTCCAGCGCCTCAACCGCGCTCAGGGTGTCAAAGTGGTTGTTCATTGCCACCCCTGTCTACAGCATTTTGCAGGCCGGGGAAAGGGCCGGGCGACACGGAGGCCCGCGCGCGCCCTTCCGCCCCCCGCGCCTGCAAACCCGACAAACCCGACAAACCGGCAGAACAGCCACAGACGGCGGGCTTGTCATACGCCGCCCATACGCTATCCATACGACTGCCCCCATACCGGTTTCGAGAGGCCCCCCGTGACCCGGATCATCACCCGCCTGAACGAGATTTCCCACCGCTACCGCGCGCTGTTCGTTGACCTCTGGGGCTGTGTTCACAACGGCCTGCACCCGTTTCCGGCGGCGGTGGCGGCGCTTCGGGCCTATCGGGCGGCGGGCGGCAGGGTGGTGCTCGTGACCAACTCCCCCAAGCCGCGCAAACCGGTCGAGGTACAGCTTGCCCGCATCGGGGTGCCGCGGGCGTGCTGGGACGCGCTCGCGACCTCGGGCGACAGCGCCCGCGCAGCCATGTATCGCGGCATCGTGGGCCGCAAAATCTATCTGATCGGGGATGAGATCGGCGACGCGGGCTTTTTCCGACCCCTTCGGCTGATCGACAAGCCGGTCGAAATACAAAAGGTGCCGCTGCAAGCAGCAGAAGGGATCGTCTGCACCGGCCCTTTCGACCCTCATGCCGACCCGTCCGTGAACCGCCCTGATTTCCTCTATGCCGTGAACAGGGGGCTGAGGCTGCTCTGCGCCAACCCGGACATTGTTGTTGATCTTGGCGAGCGGCGGCAATGGTGTGCGGGGGCGCTGGCGCGGCTCTACAGCGATATGGGCGGCGAGAGCCTCTATTTCGGCAAACCGCATCCGCCGATCTATGACCTTGCCCGCCGCAGGCTGGCCGCGTTGGGGGCCGATATTCCCGACAGCGAAATTCTGGCAATCGGCGATGGTATCGGCACCGACATCAGGGGCGCGGCGGGCGAGGGGATTGAGTCCCTGTTCCTGTCCGGCGGGCTTGCCGCGCGCGAAACCGGCACCCGGCACCGCCCTGATCCCGGTCTGCTGACCGCCTATCTGGAAAGGGAAAATGCCACCCCCACCTATACCGCGGGCTTTCTGGAATGACCGCTGTTTCGGCTTGACTTTCTGCAAGTGCAAAGTAATTATGTTGCGAATTGTGCCCCGTTCAGGTGTGTTTATTGCCCGAGGGGACACCGGAAGGGAAGCGCCGGAGAGGCAGGATGCTCGATAACATGCCACGCGGAACGATCTGCATAGAAGACCTTGAGATCGGGATGCGCCGCCACCTGCGCAAAGAGGTGACGGACCGCGATATAGAGATGTTCGCCGAGGTTTCGACCGACCGCAACCCGGTGCATCTGGACGACGACTATGCCCATGACACCATCTTTCAGGGCCGGATCGCCCACGGGATGCTGACCGCCGGGCTGATCTCTGCGGTGATCGGTGAACAGTTGCCGGGTCATGGCGCGGTCTATCTGGGCCAGACGCTGAAATTCATGGCCCCGGTTCGCCCCGGCGATGTGGTCCGGGCAGAGGTCGAGGTGACCGGTATCGACTATGCCCGGCGTCGGGTGACGCTCGACACCCGTTGCACGGTTGGCGAGACCGTGGTGCTGAAGGGCGAGGCCAATGTTCTGGCCCCGAGCCGGAAGTTCGACTGAGCGAAACCCCGGCATATTTGCGCATCGGTGGCCAAGTCGTCCTGCCCGGTCTTGCGACGGGCGGAGCATTTGGGGGGCGATACAGCCTTATCCGCGGGTAAGGTATGGCCCTGTTTGCGGGGACAGCGCACACCCCGAAGGGCCGCGTCCGGCCCGCACGGGTGGGCGCGAACGCGCCGCCCCGTGGGGGGGCGGGCAGGCGCTGCCCGGTCTTGCGACCGGGCGGTGGCAAGGACGGAGGGCGGGACTTCAAGCCGGTCTTGCGACCGGGTGGGACGTTTTGGGGGGCGATACACCCTTATCCGCGGATAAGGTATGGCCCCCGGCCCAAGCCAATAGGTCAGAGATGCT
>JPPB01000277.1 GCA_001483205.1 alpha proteobacterium 3107 | reverse complement strand
AGCCAAAGCTGAGAAGCGCACTGACGCCCCCGAAAACGCCCTTCAGCATCAGGGGGCCCGCCGCCGGGCGAGCAGTCATCCGCACCCAGCGCACCCCGGCGACCACCGGCATGAACATGCCATCGACCATGAAGAACCAGGCCAGAAAGGTGAAGGGATCGGCGGCCAGACGGATGCCATAGGCGTCATAGGTCGTATAAAGCGCCACCGTCAGGCCGGTCAGCACCGCAAATATCAGCGCAACCGGCAGGGTCTCGCGCGCGGTTTCCAGAAAGATCATGTTGTAGGCGGCAAGCCCGAAAATGCCTGTCAGCACCACGGCGACGCCCAGCCACTGAACCGGGGTGAAGGCCTCTGCAAACACCAGCCAGGCCCCGATTACGGCAAACATCGGCCCGGTGCCGCGCACCACCGGATAAACCACCGTGTAGGCCCCCTTGCCATAGGCGAACGCCTGCAACAGCTTATAGGCCGAATGGATGACAAAGGCCCCGGCAAGGACAGGCCACAAATGCGGCTCTGGCCAGGGCACGACGAACAGCGCGAACGGCGCAACAATCAGGCCATAGCTGATGTCAATCGCGCCCCGGCTCAGCCACGGATCATGCCTGCCTTTCTGCAACGCGCCGACAATCGCGTGCATGAAGGCGGCGAAAATCGCCAGCGCCAGTGCCAGCCGATGCCCGGCCTCTGTGCCTTCCAGAGAAATCAACCAATCGCTCAATTCGCCCGCCCGGTCAGCGCGTCGGCAAATTCGCGCGGGTCGAACGGGGCGAGGTCGTCGATCTGCTCACCGACGCCGATGGCGTGGATCGGCAGGCCGAACCTGTCGGCCAGCGCCACCAGAACCCCACCCCGTGCGGTGCCGTCGAGCTTGGTCATCACCAGACCCGACACATCGGCCAGTTCGCGGAAGGTTTCGACCTGACGCAGCGCGTTCTGTCCGGTGGTCGCATCCAGCACCAACAGCGTGTTGTGCGGCGCATCAGTGTCCTTGCGGCGAATCACCCGGACGATCTTGGTCAGTTCCGCCATCAGGTCGGCGCGGTTCTGCAACCGCCCGGCGGTGTCGATCAGCAACAGGTCCGCCCCGTCGGCCTCGGCCCGGGTCATCGCGTCAAAGGCCAGCGACGCCGGGTCAGCCCCTTCCGGCGCGGTCAGCACCGGCGCGCCCGCCCGGTCCCCCCAGACCTGAAGCTGCTCGACCGCCGCCGCCCGAAAGGTATCGCCTGCCGCGATCACCACCGACTTGCCCGCCGCCCTGAACCGCGCGGCCAGCTTGCCGATGGTTGTCGTCTTGCCGGAGCCGTTGACGCCGACCACCAGCACCACCTGGGGCCGTCTGGGATAGAGCGGCATCGGGCGGGCGACCGGTTCCATAATCCGGGTAATCTCGTCGGATAACAGCCGTTTGACATCGGCGGTGGACAGTTTTTTGCCGAAATGCGTATCGGCCAGGCGCGCGGTGACCCGCAGGGCGGTATCAACGCCCATGTCGGTGGCGATCAGAAGCTCTTCGAGGCTTTCGAGCATGTCGTCGTCAAGTGCGCGCCGGGGGGGGGCTTTGGGTTCGTCACTGCGCCCCAGAAGCCGCCCGATGACGCCGGGCGTCTGTGTCGGCGTCGGTGCGGGCGGGGCGGCATCGGCGGTGGTGCCGGGTGTCTTCGGAGCGTCCTCCGGCGCTTTCCCGTCATCGATAATCGCCTCCAGCCCCTGTTCCAGCCGGGAAGACGACCGGAGCAACCGGGTTTTGAGTTTGTCGAAGAAAGACATTGGCGCGGCCCCTGAAAAGCTCTGTCCTTCCCCTAATCCACCGGCGGGCGGGATGGAAGGGCGCAGGCGTTTTATCCCGATTTCACGCGCAGGCACTGGCGGGCGACCCTTCGGGAAAGGCTTCTGCATATTCGCTCAGCCGGGCAGCCGCCTGCCTGGGCGGGCGCTTTTTCCGACAATTTACATTGGTGATGGTCTTGCCATAAAGCCCATACGTTCCAACGGGCTGAGACGTTTTAAGCGCCTGCAGGGGGGTGAGGCCCGTCTCGGAAACGGTCCGGTGGACCGTTTCAGGGCCGAACGGGCGGAGCCCAAAG
>JPPB01000276.1 GCA_001483205.1 alpha proteobacterium 3107 | reverse complement strand
ACAGCCCGAAAGGCCGCGTCCGGCCCGCACGGGTGGGCGCGAACGCGCCGCCCCGTGGGGGGGCGGGACGGCGCGGCTTGGGCAGTTCCGCCGGGCGGGATGTTTGATCACCGATGCGCTATCATGCAGAGGTCTTAAGCAGACGCGCCGTCTGACCGGGCCTCACGCCCCGCCAGCCGCAGGGCAAGATGGTTGCGCCCCCCAAACCGGCGATAGCGGAAATCATCCGTCAGCCTGCGGATCAGAAACCAGCCAAAGCCGCCCTCCGGCAACGCGCCCCTGTTCAGGCGGGGATCAACCGGGCGACCATCGGGCGGTCTGTTGCCCGGCATCGCCGCGCCGTCATCGACAAAGGCGCATAAACTCCGGCCCCCGGCATGAAGCACCCGCATGGAAATCCGCCCCCCGCGCCTGTTCCTGTGGGCATGTTCGACGATGTTGTTCAGAACCTCGGCGACGACAATCTGAAGCGAGGAAATATCGTCCTCTGCCAGCCGGGTGTGCCTCAGACTTTCCAGCATCTGCTCCTGCGCCTGCCGCACGGAACCGGGGTCACTGCCGAATGTCAGCCGGATGCACCGGGGCGGGGGCGGGACATTCGGGGTGGGCCGGACATTCGGGGCGGGCCGGACATCCGGGTCATGTCGCATGGGAATCCCGGGCCGCCATGCCGGTCGCCATTTCAACCGTGTCATAGATGCGGAACACCGTGTCCATGCGCGTCAGGCGAAAGACCTTGCGGACGGTTTCGTTCAGCCCCGCCAGCTCGATCTTCCGGCCTGCCCCCAGTTGCTTCATGGCGGCGACCACGGCCCCGAGGCCGCTGCTGTCCATAAAACCAACCCTTGACAGGTCAAGGATAACCCGGCCCGACGACGCCCCGGTCATCTCTCGCATCCGGTCCTTGAACTGGATGGCGACAGAGGCATCCAGCCGCTCTTCCTCAAGCGCGATCAAAAGCGTGTCGTTGATGGCCCGCGAACTCATCTTCATCCGGCGCACTCCGTCCTGAAACCGCTTTTCAGGCTAGGCGGCAATTCTTACCATCCGGTATGCGGGGCCTCTCGCATATTGGCGCATCGCTTGCCAGCCCGTCCCGTCCGGCCCCGGCCAATATGCAGGCGTCTTATCAATTTCATATCGTCAGGTCATATGGTATCGTTCATGCAAAACGGCAAAGAGCATCAGCAGCCATGGGCAGAACGGTGAAAACAGGGGTCTGGGTCGGGCTGGTTCTGGCAACCCCGCTGCGGGCAGAAGACTGCGGCGGCTTCAACACCCTCGCGTTTTTCGAGACCGCGGCGGTGGCGCAGGTTCAGGCGTGCCTCGCCACCGGGGTCGATCTTGAGGCACAGGACAGGGACGGTTTTACGCCGCTGTACTGGGCCGCCGCGCTTGGCCCGCCGGAGACCATCCGCGCCCTCATCGACGCCGGGGCCGGGCTTGAGGCCAGAAACGGCGATGATGATACGCCGCTGCACTGGGCCGCCGCTTTTGGCCTGCCGCAGAACATACAGGCGCTGCTGGATGCAGGCGCAGAGATCGGGGCCGCCAACAAGCGGGGCTGGACGCCCCTGCATGTGGCGGCGGAACTGGGCAGGCCGGAGAACATACAGGCGCTGCTGGATGCAGGCGCAGAGATCGGGGCCAGGGACGGGAAAGGCCAGACGCCCCTGCACTGGGCCGCCGCAAAGGGGGCACCCGAGGCGATTCGCATTCTGCTTGAGGCGGGCGCAGAGCCTGATGCCGGGGACAGGCAAGGCTGGACGCCGCTTCATACGGCGGCGATATGGGGGTCGCCCGAGGCCATCCGGATGCTGCTTGAGGCTGGCGCGGAGCCTGAGGCCAGGGACAGCAAAGACTGGACACCGCTTTATGTGGCGGCGATCTGGGGGGCGCCGGGGGTGACCCGCGCCCTGATTGAGGCCGGGGCGGACCTTGTGGCCATGAACGGCAACGGGGAAACGCTGCTGCACTGGGTTGCGCGTCTGGGCAGTCCGGGGGCGGTCCGTGCCCTCACCGACGCAGGCGCGCGGGCGGACATCCGGGATGTGAAGGGCAGGACGCCGCTGCATTGGGCCGCTGCCGAAGG
>JPPB01000275.1 GCA_001483205.1 alpha proteobacterium 3107 | reverse complement strand
GACCACAGCGCTTCGATGACGGCGGTGCGGTCCTCATAGGCGACCGCCTGTTTGATGGCGCGGGTGAAGCGCACCGTATCCGGCGCTTCGCTTTCCAGCGTTTCGGCCTGTTGGCGGAGCGCGGCGGCCTCTGTCGCCGACAGACCGTGGCGGCGGGCCAGCACCCGGTCGATCCGGTCGATCTCGTCGGCATGATACTCGCCGTCCGCCCGCGCGATGCGCACCATCAGCGCGGCCAGCGCCAGGCGGGCCTCGCCAGCGCTCAGCGGATCGGGTTGCGGGGCCGTGAGGCGGTTCAGGAACTGTCCGAACATTCTGCGAATATAGACCGGTTGGGCGGGCCTGCCAATGGGTTGGGTTTCCGGTGGGGGCGAGTGGCGCTTGGCTGGCGGCACAAAGCCGGTTATGTTGCGCCCGAAAAGGCAAAAAACCCCAGCCGGGCAAACATCATCGGAGGCGTCAGATGCGCCACGGCCTGCTCTACCTGTTCATTCTGTCGCTGGCCTGTCTGTCCCCGGTCCCCGGCCCGGCACCGCTCGCCGCCGCACCCGCCGATTACCTGCTCGACAAGGAACGCTCCTCGGTCAGCTTCACATACCGGTTCGGCGACGCCCCGTCACGCGGCTCGATGCCGGTAGAGGCCGCCCGCATTCGTCTCGACCCCCGGAACATCGCCAATTCCAGCGTCAGCGTGACCCTTCGGGCGGATCGCGCAGAGGCGGGGTTTTTCCTCACCAACCGGATCATACGCGGGTCGGGGGTGCTCGATGCCCGCGCCCATCCGCTGATTCGTTTCGAGAGCACGCGCATTCTCGGCACCCTGTCCGACGCCGTGGTCGAGGGCAACGTGACCATCCGGGGCGTGACCCGCCCCATGACCCTGAACGCGCGGCTGTTCCGGCCGAAAGGCTCTGACCCCGGCGATCTGTCCCGCCTGTCGATCCGTCTGACCGGCGCGTTCAACCGCAGGGATTTTGGCGCGGACGGCTATTCGGCGCTGGTGGGCGATGAGATCGGCCTGCGCATTGTGGTGCGGCTGGAACGGTCCGAATAGGGGCTTTGGCCTGTTACCGGATTACCCCGGCTTTCCCTTCGCGCCCTCATGGGACAAGAAAATGTCGAATAAGCACGTGCAATCCTGCCCAAAGATGAGTAATCAGCGGGCGTTCATTGCCGGAACTCCCCATGCGCCTGATCATTTCCTTTGCCGCTCTTTTCCTGTCTGTCGCCCTTTTGCAGCTTTCGTCGGGCGGCGTCGGGCCGCTTGATGCGCTCTCCGGCATCGTGCATGGCTTCACCAAACAACAGATCGGCCTGCTCGGCTCGGCCCATTTCATGGGCTTTTTCGTCGGCTGCTGGTGGGCACCGCGGCTTATAGGGTCCATCGGGCACAGCCGTGCCTTTGCCGCCTTCACCGCCACCGGCGCAATCGGCCTCGGTTCCCATACCCTGACCAGCGACCCCTATATGTGGGCGGTTTTCCGCGTCGGTTCGGGCTTTTGCGTGGCGGGTTGTTACACGGTGATCGAAGCCTGGCTCAATGCCAAGATCACCAACGAGAACCGGGGTCGCGCCATGGGCACCTACCGGATCGTGGACATGGGGGCGTCGTTATGCGCGCAACTGGTCATTGCCGTTCTGGAGCCTGCGCATTACATCAGCTATAATCTGCTGGTCATGCTGTGCTGCGCATCCCTGCTGCCGATTACGCTGACCACAACCCGCCAGCCCGAGACCCCGGACGCGCCGCGCCTGCGCCCCTCTCTGGCCTGGTCGATCTCGCCTCTGGCCTCTTTCGGGGTGATCATCGCGGCCCTGACCGGGGCCTCTTTCCGCATGGTCGGGCCGATCTATGGCCAGGAGGTTGGCCTGCAAGTCGATCAGATTGCCTATTTCCTGGCGTCGTTCGTCTTTGGCGGCGCGCTGGCGCAGTATCCCGTCGGTTGGCTCGCCGACAAATATGATCGCCGCTGGGTGCTGATCTGGCTGTCCGTCGCCGCCATCCTGTCATCGGCCATCACCATCGCCACCGCGACGGGCGGGGTGACGGCAATTATGCTGGGGGCGGCGATCTTCGGTTTCACCACCTTCCCGGTCTTTTCGGTTTCGGCGGCCCATGCCCATGATTTCGCCACTGATGAGCAGCGGGTCGAACTGTCTGCCGCGCTCACATTCTTCTTTGCTCTCGGGGCCATCGCCAGCCCCTATGTGGCGTCAGTCCTGATTGACAATTTCGGCCCGGCGGCATTGTTTGTCTTCTTGGCGTTCGGGCATCTGTTGCTGATTGTCTTTGGCCTCAACCGCATGAGAATCCGGGCCACCAGACGGCGCAGAACCCCCTATGTCTATACGCCGCGGTCTTCGTTTATCATCGGTCGTCTGCTGCGGCGGCCACGGGGTGAGCGATAAGGCGTGCCTGCCCCTAGCCCTAGCCCGCGCGACAGGCTAAAGGGGGCCATCCGCAAACAGGGGCGCAATCCATGGCACGCATCCTTATCACCTCGGCGATACCCTACATCAACGGGGTCAAGCACCTGGGCAACCTGGTGGGCAGCCAGTTGCCCGCCGACCTTCATGCCCGCTACATGCGCGGGCGGAGCCATGAGGTGCTGTTCCTGTGCGCCACCGACGAACACGGCACCCCTGCCGAGCTTGCCGCCGCCCGCGCGGGCCGCCCGGTTGCCGACTACTGCCGAGAGATGCACGCGACCCAGGCAAAGCTGTCTGACGGCTTCCGCCTGTCATTTGACCATTTCGGGCGTTCCTCCAGCCCGCAGAACCATCGGCTGACCCAGCATTTCGCCGGGCGGCTGGCCGAGGCCGGGCTGATCCGGGAAGTGGTCGAAAAGCAGATATATTCCGCCACTGACGGGCGCTTTCTGCCTGACCGGTATGTCGAGGGCACCTGCCCCGACTGCGGCTATGAGAAGGCCCGCGGCGACCAATGCGAAAACTGCACCAAGCAGCTTGACCCGACCGATCTGATCAATCCGCGCTCTGCCGCCTCGGGCGCGACCGATCTGGAGATGCGCGAAACCCGGCACCTGTATCTTCGCCAGTCGGCCCTGCGCGACCGGCTTGATGCCTGGATCGCCACCAAAACCGACTGGCCGGTTCTGACCACCTCGATTGCCCGGAAATGGCTGCATGACGGCGACGGGCTGCGCGATCGGGGTATCACCCGCGATCTCGACTGGGGGGTGCCGGTGAAGAGGGGCAAAGAAGACTGGCCCGGCATGGAGGGCAAGGTCTTTTATGTCTGGTTCGACGCGCCGATTGAATATATCGCCTGCGCCGCTGAATGGGCCGAGGCAGGCGGGCGGCCCGACGCCGACTGGCAACGCTGGTGGCGCACTGACATGGGCGCGGAGGATGTGCGCTATGTGCAGTTCATGGGCAAGGACAATGTGCCCTTCCACACGCTTGGCTTTCCGGCCACGATCATGGGGGCGGGCGAGCCGTGGAAGATGGTCGATTACATAAAATCCTTCAACTATCTGAACTATGATGGCGGCCAGTTTTCCACCAGCCAGGGGCGGGGTGTGTTCATGGATCAGGCGCTGGAGATTCTGCCCGCCGATTACTGGCGCTGGTGGCTGTTGTCCCACGCCCCGGAAAACGCCGACAGCGAATTTACCTGGGAAAATTTTCAGGCAGGGGTCAACAAGGATCTGGCTGATGTTCTGGGCAATTTCGTCAGCCGCGTTACCAAGTTCTGCCGGGCGAAATTCGGCGAGGCCGTGCCTGCGGGGGGGGAATACGGCCCGGCGGAAACCGCATTGATCAGGGCGCTTGCCGCCCGCATCCGTGCCTATGAGGCGCATATGGATGCCATTGAAGTGCGCAAATCCGCCGCCGAGTTGCGCGCCATCTGGGGGTTGGGCAACGAATACCTGCAAGAGGCCGCACCGTGGGCCGCCTTTCGGGACGATCCGGACCGGGCCGCCGTCATCGTCCGCCTCGCGCTCAATCTGATCCGGGTTTATGCGGTGCTGTCGCGCCCCTTCATCCCGGATGCAAGTGATGCGATGCTGGCGGCGATGAAAACCGATGACCGGGGGTGGCCCGATGATGTGGCGGGGGCGCTTACCGCCCTTGCCCCCGGCCACGGGTTCGGGGTGCCGGGGCCGCTGTTTGCCAAGGTCAGCGACGAGGCGCGCGAAAGCTGGCAGGAGAAATTCGCCGGGACGCGGGGGTAGGGCGCGGGTTTCCCCACAAACGCGACAGAAAAAACCGCAACCGCGATTTTCCCCATTGTAATTCGCCGACATTCGCCCTTATGTTGCCCCCACCGGTGTGGCCCCGGCCCGTTCAGGGCAGCCGCACGGAAAGGTTTAACCGTTCCTGAGACGCAATCGGGCGCACGCCCTTCGCACCCGGAGCGGACCGATCAGGTTGCAAGACCGCCCTCCTGCCCCATGGTCACCGACCGAGCGGGCGTTTGAACAGATGCCGCTCAGGCATCGGAAAAGAACCGCGATGAGACGCGCACATGCCAACGGAATGACAGCATCGGGCCCCCGGCCCGTGGCGCATCCGCTGGCCCGCTTGCCTCTCATCGCCCGAACATATCCCCCCCAATGCGTCACGGCCCCCTCAGGCACAGACCGCATCGGGCGGCGCAAAGAAAAACTCAATGGCGAAGAAAATGCTCATCGACGCCACCCACGCCGAGGAAACGCGCGTGGTCGTGGTCGATGGAAACAAGGTCGAGGAATTCGACTTTGAATCCGAAAACAAACGGCAACTTGCCGGTAACATCTATCTGGCCAAGGTAATACGGGTCGAGCCGTCCTTGCAGGCGGCTTTCGTCGATTATGGCGGCGGACGACACGGGTTCCTGGCGTTCTCTGAAATTCACCCGGACTATTACCAGATTCCGGTTGCGGACCGCGAGGCGCTTCTGGAAGAGGAACGCGCCTATGCCGAGGCGACACGGGAAGAGGACGACAGCGCCCCCCCCGGCGGGCGGCGCGGCGCGGCCAACGGGCAGGCGGCACAGGCCGCACCCGGTGATGCGCCCGAAACCGGGGCGATTGCCGGTATGGATGTTATCGAGCCGGGGGACGATCCGGCAACGGAACCGCCCGGCGACACCCCCGGCGACGAAGAGGAAGCGCCGAAACAGCTTGATGCCTCTGAGAAGGACGACGCCATCGAATCCGTCGCCGACGAGGATGTGAACGAAGAAATTCGCCGCCCGCGCAAGCCACGCCTGAAACGCTACAACATCCAGGAAGTGATCAAGGTTCGCCAAATCCTTCTGGTTCAGGTGGTGAAGGAAGAGCGCGGCAACAAGGGGGCGGCGCTGACCACCTATCTGTCCCTGGCGGGCCGCTATTGCGTTCTGATGCCCAATACCGCGCGCGGCGGCGGCATTTCCCGCAAGATCACCAATGCCGCCGACCGCAAAAAGCTGAAGACGACGGCGGCGGAAATCGAGGTGCCCGGCGGCGCGGGGCTGATCATCCGCACTGCGGGGGCGAACCGCACCAAGGCCGAGATCAAGCGGGATTACGAATATCTTCAGCGGCTGTGGGAACAGATAAGAGAGCTTACGCTCAAATCCATCGCGCCTGCAAAGATTTACGCGGAAGGCGACCTGATAAAACGCTCAATCCGCGATCTTTACAGCCGGGAGATCGACGAGGTTCTGGTGGAGGGCGAGGCAGGCTATCGCACCGCCAAGGACTTTATGAAGATGATCATGCCGTCCCACGCCAAGAACGTGAAACATTATGCCGAGCCGATGCCGCTTTTCGCGCGCTATCAGGTGGAAAGCTATCTGGCGGGTATGTTCAACCCGACGGTGCAACTGAAATCCGGCGGCTATATCGTGATCGGCGTGACCGAGGCGCTGGTGGCCATTGATGTGAACTCCGGGCGCTCAACCCGGCAAGGCTCTGTCGAGGAAACCGCGCTCAGAACCAATCTGGAAGCGGCAGAGGAGGTTGCGCGACAGTTGCGTCTGCGCGACCTTGCCGGGCTGATCGTGATCGACTTCATCGACATGGATGAGCGCCGGAACAACACCGCGGTCGAAAAGCGCCTGAAGGACAGGCTCAGGACCGACCGCGCGCGCATTCAGGCCGGCAGAATTTCCGGTTTTGGTCTGCTGGAGCTGAGCCGCCAACGCCTGCGCCCCGGCATGATCGAGGCCACCACGCAGCCCTGCACCCATTGCCACGGGACCGGCCTCATCCGCTCTGACGACAGCCTTGCCCTGACCATCCTGCGCCAGTTGGAGGAGGAAGGCGTGCGCCGCCGCTCCAGAGAGATACTGGTGAAGGCCCCGGTCGGGATCGTCAATTTCCTGATCAATGCCAAACGGGGGCATCTGGCGCAAATCGAGGCGCGATATGATCTGTCGGTCCGTATTGAGGCCGATCAGTCCCTGATCAGCCCCGATTTCACCGTTGAGCGCTTCAAGGTGGCGACCAGGCCGGCAGAAAATGCGCCGATGCCGGTGGTCTCGGTTGATGTGTTGCCGGTTGACGAGCCGGAGGCGGCGGATACGGCAGACAGTGCCGAAAGCACCGATCCTGTGGAAGACGCGCAGCCGAAGAAGAAGCGCCGCCGTCGGAGCCGTCGTCGTCGGGGGGCAAGGCCGGTTGAGGCCGGTCAGGCCGCTGATGCGGATGCGGTGCAGGATGCCGAGGGCGCGGCGGGGGACGCGGCAGAAGAGACCGGTGGTGAAAAGGCCGCTGTCCCCGAAGGCGGGGCGGCAGAGGCCCCCGGCGACAGCGACCCGGCGCAGGCGGATGACCGCACGGATGCGCCCGGGAAGAAACCCCGCCGTCGGGTGAGGCAAACCAGAACGCACGAAGCAGAGCAAATGCCTGCGGAGGCGTTCGGGGAAGCCGGGGCCGAGGCGGTGACGGAAGAGCCGACGCCGAAGCCGAAACCCCGGCGGCAACCCCGGCACAAAAAGGCAGAGGAACCTGCCGCCACCGGAGAAGACCCTGCCGGGGGCGACCACTCTGCCCCCACGCAGCCCGTATCGCCCGACACCGCGCAACCCACACTGCCCGATACGGCACAACCGGCATTGCCGGACATCGTATCGGCATCGGTGCCGGAAGAACCGACCCCTGAAGCGCCGCCTGAAGTCCGGCCCCCGCTGATCCCAACCGCCCCCGCGCAAGACCCAGACCCGGTTCCCGAGGCGGCAACGGCGGCGGAAACAGAGGTGAAACCGCGTCGGCGCGGGTGGTGGTCAATCGGTCGCTGAGCCTGAAAAACAAGCGCGCCTGTGCCCCCATCGCCCTCTTACCGGGCGGTGGGGGTCATCAAATTCGCAACAGGTCCAGAAGCGGGTCAAACGCATACAGAGCCGCCCGTCGCCCGGAAGCCGGACGGACCATGCGCAGCAGCCCCGCTTCCGCCAACCGGCGCGACAAAGTGCGCGCAGAGGAGGCGGGAATACCGGACCGCCTCACAAACTGATCGTTTCTGAAAACCGGGCTGGCAAAAACAAAGTCAAGCGCCTGATCGTGGTATTGCGAATTGAGGATTTCACGAAACTGCTCGCGCATGTCTGCATGAAGGCCAAGGATTTGATCCGCTGTCCTGATGTTGACACGGGCCTGTTCATGCAGGGCGTTCAGGAAAAAAATAACCCAGCCAGTCCAGTCATCCCCTGCCGATACCGCCCGCATCCGATCGACATATTCTGCTTTGTTGGTCTCGAAATAGCCCGATACGAAGAAATGCGGTTGCGACAGGACACCGAGTCGCCAGAGCATCAGCGGGATGAGCATCCGGCCAACCCGGCCATTGCCGTCCTCGAACGGATGCAGGGCCTCGAACTCCACATGCGCTATCGCCGTTCGCAGGATCGGGATGACCTCATCGTTCCCGATGAAGGCGACCAGATCATTCATTGCCGGGCCAAGGCGTTCGGGCGGAATCGGAACGTAGTGGATGACGCCGGTTCGCTCGTCGCCGATATAGTTCTCTTTTGCCTTGTATTGACCGGGGCGTTTTTGCGCACCACGCCCGAAGGAAAGCAATCTCTGGTGCAATGAGCGTATCAGGTACTCTGACAAAGTGCCGCCTTTTTCCAAAAATTCTTGCCCGAGACGGAGCGCGCGCATATAAAGATAGGTCTCCACAGCATCGTTCCGGGCCTCTCTGTATGGGTCGGGCGTTCCGGCGTCCTCTTCCGATTCCAGACGATAGATTTCCTCGATGGTCGAGATCGTTCCTTCCATTCTTGACGACGCCAAAGCGTCCTGCCGCCACAGAGGAGCGAGAAACAGGTCGCTGTTCACCATGCCGGTTATCTTCGCATCATATCTGCCAAGCGATGCGGCGGCATTGCACAATGCGGGCATGATCCTTTCGTGGCGCAGGTTTTCCGGGGGAAACCTGCCCGCGTGGTAACGGACGGCCCCGCTCTTGTCATAGGGTTTGACGGCCAAATCCTCCTCCATATGGTTGTCAACGCATTTTGACGACAGCATACTGTCATCAAATCGGCTTGACGACAGAAAATCGCAAAAAACTGCCGTCAAACCGGTTTGATGGCATTCGCGTGCCGTCAAACCGGCCTCCCCCCTGCCACCCGACACGAAAAAAGCCCCGGCACCACAGGCGCGCCGGGGCTTTCGCTCGGGATCGGACACAGATCAAACAGGGGCCAATCAGCCCCTGGCGGCGGCCTCTCTGCCGATTTCCGCGCCGGTCTGCTGATCAACGACCTTCATCGACAGGCGCACCTTGCCGCGATCATCAAACCCCATCAGCTTCACCTTCACCTCCTGGCCTTCCGTCAGCACATCCGACGGATGGTTCAGGCGGCGGTTTTCGATCTGGGACACATGCACCAGCCCGTCGCGCTTGCCGAAGAAGTTCACGAAGACCCCGAAATCGACGACCTTGACCACCCTGCCGGTGTAGATATGGCCGATCTCCGGCTCGGCGACGATGGCGTGGATCATCTCATGGGCCTTGCGGATCGACTCCCCGTTGGGCGAGGCGATCTTGATCGTGCCCTCATCGTTTATATCGACCTTGGCCCCCGAGATTTCGACGATCTCGCGGATCACTTTGCCGCCGGAACCGATTACCTCGCGAATCTTGTCAGTGGGGATTTGCATGGTCTCGATGCGCGGCGCATGGACGGAAAACTCGCCCACCTCGGAAAGCGCCTTGGCCATCTCGCCCAGAATGTGCATCCGGCCTTCTCTGGCCTGCGCCAGTGCCTGCGCCATAATCTCAGGCGTGATCCCGGCGACCTTGATGTCCATCTGAAGTGAGGTGATGCCCTGCGCGGTGCCTGCGACCTTGAAGTCCATATCCCCCAGGTGATCCTCATCCCCCAGAATGTCGGTCAGAATCGCAAACGCGCCGTCGTCTTCCAGAACCAGGCCCATGGCGACCCCGGCGACCGGGGCCTTGAGCGGAACGCCTGCATCCATCATCGACAGCGACCCGCCGCAGACCGACGCCATAGAGGAAGAGCCGTTCGATTCGGTGATCTCTGAGACCACGCGCACGGTGTAGGGAAAATCGACCGCCGCAGGCAGAACCGCCTGAAGCGCCCGCCATGCCAGTTTTCCGTGGCCGATCTCGCGCCGTCCGGGGGGGCCGACCCGCCCGGCCTCGCCCACCGAATAGGGCGGAAAGTTGTAATGCAGCAGGAAGTTCGACCGGGAATTTCCGTGCAGCGCGTCAATGATCTGTTCGTCCTCGCCGGTGCCGAGTGTGGTCACCACCAGCGCCTGGGTTTCACCGCGGGTAAAAAGCGCCGAGCCATGGGTGCGCGGCAGAAAGCCCGCTTCGCAGACAATCGGGCGCACGGTGCGCGTGTCGCGCCCGTCAATCCGGTGCCCGCCTCTGACCACATCACCGCGCAGAATACCGGCCTCGAGCTTCTTGAGCGCAAAGCCGAGCGACGGGTCTTGCTGTTGTTCCTCGGTCAGGGCATCGGTGATTGCCGCCCGCGCCCCGGACACGGCGGCGGTGCGCTCCTGCTTGTCGGTGATCCGATAGGCGGCGCGCAGCCGGTCCTCGCCAGCCGCTTTGACCGCCCTGTGGAGATCAGAGCAATCCGGCGGGCTGAAATCGAACGGCTCTTTGGCGGCGGCCTCGGCAAGGCTGATGATCAGGTCGATGACCGGCTTGATCTGCTCATGGGCGAAAGTGACCGCGCCCAGCATTTCATCCTCGCTCAGCTCATAGGCCTCTGATTCGACCATCATCACCGCGTCGCGGGTGCCCGCCACCACCAGATCAAGGCGCTGTTCGGGCTTCAGGCGCAGGGTGTTCATATCCTCAACCTCGGGGTTGAGCACATATTCGCCACCCACATAGCCGACGCGGCAGCCCGCAATCGGCCCCATGAACGGCGCGCCGGAAAGGGTCAGCGCCGCCGAGGCCGCGATCATCGCGACAATATCCGGGTCATTGACCAGATCGTGCGACAGAACGGTGCACATCACCAGCACTTCGTTCCTGAAGCCCTCGGCGAAAAGCGGACGGATCGGGCGGTCGATCAGGCGCGCGGTCAGGGTCTCTTTCTCGCTCGGACGCGCCTCGCGCTTGAAAAAGCCGCCGGGCACCTTGCCGGCTGCGTAGTATTTCTCCTGATAATGCACCGTCAGCGGAAAGAAATCCTGCCCCGGTTTCGGTTCTCTGGCGAAGGTCACCGCCGCCAGAACGCTGGTTTCCCCCAGCGTCGCGATGACAGAGCCATCGGCCTGACGGGCCACCTTGCCCGTCTCCAGCGTGAGGGTCTCTGCCCCCCACTGCATTGATCTTGTCGTCATGTTGAACATCAGCGTATCCTGGTTGGCCCGGCCCGGCGTTCCGGGGAGGCCCGTTTGAATGGCGGCCCCATTGCCGCCGACCCCAATCCTTTCCATGCGCCTGGGGTCAGAGGCATCACGTCTCGGATAAGCGGCCCATATACGAGTTTTGACAAATTGCAAACCTTCTGTTGCGCGGGCGCGGGGGTTCGGGTGTTTTTTCCGGGGGAGATGTGCGGGCAAATTCGGCAGGTGGCTGCCCGACTCGGGGGGATGGCGTAGTGGTGGAGCTTAGCGCCGGTCCGTTTCAGGACGCCCCCGCGCCTGTCTGTCACAAGCACGGTTTTGTTGTTGCGCTCCGGCAGGCGGGGGCATAACACCCGCCGCCCCTTCAAAG
>JPPB01000274.1 GCA_001483205.1 alpha proteobacterium 3107 | reverse complement strand
CGCGCCGTGTCGGCAGGGCAGACATCGGGGCAAAACGTATAGCCGAAATACAGCAGCGTCGGGCGGGTGAACACCTCGGCATCGGTGACGGTGCGCCCGGTATGATCGATCAGCGTGAACGGGCCGCCGATGGCCCCCGCGCCCCCTGCAACCCGGCCCCGCGCGCAGGCCGCAAACGCATCCGCAGGGCCGCGCGCCGTTATCAGCCACAGCGCCGCCAGCAGGCTGACGATGGTCAAGGCCGCCGTGATTGCGTAAAGTCTGAGCATCTGCACACCCCTTGCAAGTGCGCGCCTTGATCGCATTCCGGCGCGGGATGAGCAATGGCACAACATGACGCATTCACGAAACGGAGAGCACGATGAACGCCCTGGTCTCGCCCCTGTTCAGCAGTGACGCCCGGAGCGACTGGCTGCGGCTGCAAACCTTCACCATGCTGCGCTGGGTCGCCATTATCGGGCAGACGGTCGCCATCACCATTGCCGTCGTCTGTTTCGACCTGCACCTGGACTTGGGGCCGGTTTTTGCGGTGGTGGGTGCGGCGGTGATCGCCAATCTGGTCTCGGTGGCGATATATCCGGCCGGCAAACGGTTGAGCGAGCCGCAGGCCCTTGCCATGCTGTTGTTTGATCTGGCGCAGCTTGCGGCCCTGATCTGGCTGACCGGCGGCCTTCACAACCCGTTTGCGCTGTTGCTGGTGGCCCCGGTGACGATCTCTGCCACCGCCCTGCGCCTGCGTTCCACCATTGTTCTTTGCGCGGCGGTGGTTTTCTGCACGTCGGTTCTGGCGGTTCATCATGTGCCGCTCAGAACCGCACAGGGCCTTATCCTCAGCATCCCGGACATATTCCTGTTCGGTTTCTGGATCGCGATTGTCATCGGCGCGGTCTTTCTGGGGGTCTATGCGCGCCGGGTCACGTCCGAGATTCACTCGATGTCCGAGGCGCTGCTGGCCACGCAGATGGCGCTGTCGCGGGAGCAAAAGCTGACTGACCTCAGCGGGGTTGCCGCCGCCGCCGCCCATGAGCTGGGCACGCCGCTGGCGACGATCAAGCTGGTCAGCTCGGAACTGATCGAGGAGTTGAGCAGCCGGTCTGACCTGCGCGGGGATGCCGAGCTGATTCGCGAGCAGGCCGACCGGTGCCGGGAAATCCTGCGCTCTATGGGGCGGGCGGGCAAGGACGACGCCCATCTGCGGACCGCGCCCCTGTCCGCCGTTCTGCGTGAGGCCGCAGAGCAGCATACCGGGCGCGGCAGGCAGGTGATCTTTGACTGTCGGCCCGATGGCGGGGCGGGCGCGGGGGCCGAACCCGAAATCCTGCGGCAGCCGGAGCTTGTTCACGGCATCCGCAACCTTGTTCAGAATGCGGTTGATTTTGCCGCCGCGAGGGTGTGGGTCGAGGCGGAATGGTCGGCAGAGCAGATCAGGGTCAGGATCACCGATGACGGGCCGGGCTATGCCGCGCATGTGATCAGGCGCATCGGTGAGCCGTTCGTGCGGCGCAGGCGGGGCGCCGGTGATCGGGGCCGCCGCCCGGAATACGAAGGCATGGGTTTGGGGCTGTTCATCGCCAAGACATTGCTTGAGCGCACCGGGGCGGGGTTGAGTTTTGCCAATGGTTCTGTTGCCGGTGCGCCGGAGCATGACAGGCCGGAGAAATGCGGCGCGGTGGTTGAGGTGGTTTGGCCGCGGAACGGAGGCGGGAGCGGCCCCGAGGTCACGGTGCCGCGCCGCCCGTTGGGGGAGAACCGGCCTATCGTCGCATGAGGCGCGGGCCTTGCCACCCGTGACGGGTTTGCGGGGGGCTTGTTTGGGGCCGCGCCCGGCCTGTTCGGGGGCCGCGCGCCACGCCACCCCATTGAGGGGTGACGCGGCGCGGAAACGGTCCGGGGGACCGTTTCAGGGCCGAACGGGCGGAGCCCAATAGCGGGCGCTGCCCGGTGTTCCGCCGGGCGGGGCATTTGGGGGATGATGCACCCTTATCCGCGGATAAGGTCCGCCCCCCGTGCCGGAACAGATGCGCGACACGTCCGAAGGGCAGCGCCCGGCCCGGCGGGTGCAAAGCGCCCGCCATGGGGCGGGGCGGGCGCTGCCCGGTCTTG
>JPPB01000273.1 GCA_001483205.1 alpha proteobacterium 3107 | reverse complement strand
GCCCCGTCCTACACCCGCAAGGTGTTGCAGCCCGATGGCTCGCACATGACCGAAGAGGTGGTCGATTACGCCGTTGCCCGGTGGCGGGAGCGGTTCGGGGACCGGGCGCTGCCGGATCACTTCGTCACCGCCCAGGATCTTTCGCCGTCAGAGCATGTCAGGATGCAGGCGGCGGCACAGCGGTGGGTCGATGCTTCGATCTCGAAAACCATCAACTGCCCGGCGGATATTGACTTCGGGGATTTCGCCGATGTCTACATGCAGGCGTGGGAAACCGGCTGCAAGGGCTGCACCACCTATCGGCCCAACCCGGTCACCGGCGAAGTGCTGGCGGTGGCGGCGGGCAAAACCGACATGGCGGGCCGGGGGCGCGCCTGCCCGCGCTGCGGGTTTGTCGCCACGGGCATTGATGCGGGCTGTGCCACCTGCGCAAGGTGCGGCCAAAGCGCGTGCGGATGAACGGGCCGCATCACCAGGGTTGACAGAATCCCCGGCCCGTGGTCAGATGTTACTGGTAAAGGGGAGGTATATAACCATGAAGAAAGACAAAAAATTGGCCCTCGGCAGCTTTGGGCCGCTCCGTCGAACAGCGCTTTTTCTGGCCATGGCCCTGCTGGTATCGGCCTGTCGCGGCGGCGATGATTGCGCCGTCAATACCGGCGGGCAGTGCTTTATCACCCAGCAGGAATATACCGATGAGGTCGCAAGAGTGGCCGAAGATCTGCGGTCTGCTGTTGAACCCTTCCGCGCCATGTTCAGCAATCAATGGGGGCTGAGCACGGTCAGGGCCGCCCGCGCCTATGCCAATCTCCATCTGAAATACGGCAATGTCAAGACCGTCCTGCCCGGCGATGGCGCGATTGTCGGGGTCATGGATACCGGTATTGACCACGGCCATGAAGTTTTCGCCAACACGACGATACATGACGAGATATTCCTGGACGGCGCGAGAGACGAAAATAGTCTCATCGGCGATATTCCGAACGGCTATTCCCACGGCACGGCGGTGGCGAGTGTTGTTGCTGGCGATGGAATCGGGATTGCGCCCGGGGCCGATCTGGTGGCGTTTGCCCTCCCGCTCGGGTCGGGTGGCGGTCTCTATACACCTATATCGTTAGCTGGTCTTAATAGCTTAAATAATACATATGAGGGAAGATTCAGGCGGGCATTGAACTGGCGCAGCGACGATGGCCGCAAGATAGACTTCCTGAACCTGAGCTTCGGCTTCAGCGGTATCATTGAAGATTACACCGAGCAGCAGCTACGCGACAATTTCGGCGACGCAATCGCGGTGATGGCCCAGGCGGGTGTTACCGATAAGACGGTGCTTGTCTGGGCCGCTGGCAATGCGCATGGTGACGATTGCCAGGCTGGCAGCACAAACTTATGCGTTAATCGCAAGATCAACGCGCGTTCCGTCGAGATTCTCGCCGGTTTGCCCGCACGGATTGAGGAATTGCGGGGCCATGTCGTTGCGGTTGCAGCGATTGGTGAGAATGGCAAGATCGCTTCTTTTTCCAACCGCTGCGGCATTGCCAAGGACTGGTGCCTGGCCGCCCCCGGTGTGGATGTCCTGGCAGCATATTTCGGTGACTATACCGCAAATCCGGCCGATCCAGGTAATCCTTTTAAGACGCCCCGCGCTCGGGGGTATTTCGACCCGGATGGCACATCCTTCGCCGCGCCCTATGTCGCCGGTGGGCTGGCGGTGATGAAGCACATGTTCCGGGATCAGCTTTCCAACACCCAACTGCTCAGCCGGATGCTGGATACCGCCGACGACACCGGCATATACGCCAATGCCGACATCTACGGCCACGGCCTGATGGACCTCGGCGCGGCGACATCCCCCGTCGGCGGGCTTTCCTTCTCGCTCGGTGATCAGGTGGCGGGTGACGGCATAGGTTTGAGCACATCGGCGCTTGCCCTTGGCGGGGCGTTCGGCGACGGGCTGGCCTTTGCGCTCTCCGGGCAGGAAATCGCCGCCTTCGACGCCTTGGGCGCGCCGTTCTGGTTTGATCTGGGCGGGTTTGCCGCCGCCGGAGCCACCGGGCCGTCCGAGGCCGCCCGGCTGCGCGCCCTGATGGTCACGGAAACCGCCGATCAGGGTT
>JPPB01000272.1 GCA_001483205.1 alpha proteobacterium 3107 | reverse complement strand
CCGAAATCGACATCAAACCGCTTGCTGCTCTTGTCGCGCCCCTGCGGGCCGACATGGGGCGGGTCATAAACGACAACCCCGAATGCGGAGTCAGGAACGCCCTCCATAACCCGATTGTCCCCGACAATCATCGGTTTGTATTTCGGGTCAATGTCCATCGAGACCACATGCCGGGCAGACCCCTTCCAGAATCTCCCCGCATTATATGTGGAATCGAGAATCGGCTCCGGCGGGATTGACGGGTAGAACCGCAGCATTTCCTCGATAAGCCCTGCATCGCTGCCCTCCCATATGCTGCTTATGGGGCGGTATTGCTGAGGCTCGGCAAGCGGCAGGGGTGGCTCGGGCGTGTGGCTGAAAAGGGTTTCGGAACCCTCGTTCAGGGCGGCGTCCATCATTTTGTCAAATCCCCGTATCGTGGTTTTTCCGCACTCCGGCGGGGAATGGCCGCCATCAGGCCGGTCGTGGTTATCAGCCTTCTTAATACACCATACCACGACCTGCTCTATATGCGCAACGACTGCCTTGCCCGGCCCTCAAAAACGCCCGGCCCGGCAGGCGGCGGACCGGCCCAAGCCAATATGCAGAGGTCTTTGCAGGGCGGGCCTCACCCCCCACCCCCGCGCATTTCGCTTTGCACCCCCGGCCCCGGCTGCGTAAATTCGCCCCGATGTCTGATCTGTTCGACAGCCCCGGCCACCAGCCGCCCCCCGGCGCGCCGCACCCGCTTGCCGACCGGCTGCGCCCCCGCGCGCTGTCAGAGGTCATCGGGCAGGACCACCTGCTGGGCACCGAGGGGCCGCTCAGCATCATGCTCGGCTCGCACAGCCTGTCCTCGCTGATCCTCTGGGGGCCGCCCGGCGTCGGCAAAACCACCATCGCCCGCCTGCTGGCAACCGAAACCAACCTCAGCTTCGTGCAGATCAGCGCCATCTTCACCGGCGTCCCGGAGCTGAAAAAACTGTTCGAGGCCGCCCGGCTCAGGCGCACCAACGGGCAGGGGACGCTGCTGTTCGTCGATGAAATCCACCGCTTTAACAAGGCGCAGCAGGACGGGTTTCTGCCCCATATGGAGGACGGGGCGATTGTGCTGGTGGGCGCGACCACCGAAAACCCGTCTTTCGAGCTGAACGCGGCGCTGTTGTCGCGGGCGCAGGTGCTGGTGCTGGAGCGCCTGTCGCCTGCTGATCTGGAGCGGATCGCCCAACGGGCAGAGCAGGAACTGGCGCGCCCGTTGCCTCTGGACGGTCCGGCGCGGGAGGCGCTGATCGGCATGGCCGACGGCGATGGCCGGGCGCTTCTGAACCTGATCGAGCAGGTGGCGGCGTGGGGGCTGAAGGCCGGAGAGCGGCTCAATACCGAAGCGCTGGCGCGGCGGCTGATGCGGCGGGCGGCGAAATACGACAAGTCAGGCGATGCGCATTACAACCTGATCTCGGCGCTGCACAAATCGGTGCGCGGGTCAGACCCGGACGCGGCGCTCTACTGGTTTGTGCGGATGCTGGAGGGCGGCGAAGACCCGCGCTATCTGGCCCGGCGCATCACCCGCATGGCGGTCGAGGACATCGGGCTGGCCGACCCGCAGGCGCAGGCCCATTGCCTGCACGCCTGGCAGGTTTATGAGCGCCTGGGCAGCCCGGAGGGGGAACTGGCGCTGGCGCTGGCGGTGATCTATCTGGCGCTGGCCCCGAAGTCGAATGCGGGCTATGCGGCGTTCAGACAGGCCCGTGGCGCGGCGGTGAAGACCGGGTCGCACCCGCCGCCGAAACATATCCTGAACGCGCCGACATCCCTGATGAAGGATCACGGCTATGGGGCGGGGTATCAGTATGACCACGATGCCGAGGACGGCTTTTCCGGGCAGAACTATTTTCCCGACGGGATGAAGCGGGGGGTCTATTACCACCCGCCGGAGCGGGGTTTTGAGCGGGAACTGAAGCGCAGGCTGGAGTATTTCGTCAGGCTGCGGGCAAAGCGGCAGGGTAAGACCTCTGGATGATAGCGCATTGACGCGCCCACCGTGAGGGCCGGACGCGGGTTTTCGGGGTGTTCGCTGTCCCGGCAAACAGGGCCGCACCTTATCCGCGGGTAAGGTTGGGGCTTATCCGCGGATAA
>JPPB01000271.1 GCA_001483205.1 alpha proteobacterium 3107 | reverse complement strand
GCGTTCGTCGCCCCCGGAGAAGGTGACCGTGCGCGTCAGCGGCAAGGTCTCGGTGGCGTGGTCGCCCTCTTGGGTCAGCCCGACCATCACTGTCAGGCCGCTGGCAGGCGCGGGTTGGCTGAGCCGCAGGGTGAACCCCGCCGTTCCGCCTTCATCCACCGGGCTGTCATCGGCGGTGATCGTCACCTCCGGCGACACCACATCATTGACCGTCACCGTCACCGTCGCGTCATCACAGACAGACGTATCCTGCTTCCAGCACAGCCGGTAGGTCATCTGATACACCCCCGGCGGGGTGCCGAAAGGAACGGTGATCTTGCTTGGTGTCGGCAGCCCCAGACCATCCCTCTGCCCGTGTTCAATCACCGGGATGGCCAGCGGGTTCGTCGCCCCCGGAACCGGCACCGCCGGCGTAATCGTGGCCACCCTTGAGGCATCGGTGTTGAACACCGTCGCGGGCACCCCCCCCAGCATATCCGGCCCGTGCCCGTTATCATCGAGAACATAGCCGATATTTCTGGTAAAGTCCGGGTCGAACTCAACGGTGAAATCGTCATCCCTGGCGTCAATCACCGGAAAGACTTCGGTGCTGAACTTGAAACCGCCAATATCAGCCCCATTGGTAAAGCGCATCTCGATCGTGTCACCCTTTTTGAAGCGCTGGTCGATCACGTCTTCGGCAGGCAGGCCGTTCGGGTATTTGGACGATCTCGTCCATTCGTCAATCGAATCCACCAGGACGCCGTTGATGAACAGCTCGGCGAAATCGTCGAAATAGCCGCCCGCCTCGCCAATGATGATCCTGCCGTCATTGGGGGCGGTGCGCCGGAAAAAGAATGTGTAGCTGCCGACATGGTTGTTGTCCGGGTAACCGCCGTTCAGGTGCTCATAGCTGGCGAGGGTGTCGGCCAGAATATAGGACGGGTTTTCCGAGCGCGCCGATGAATCATTGTCGATATATGTGTCTTCAAACGCATATGTTCCGGATGTGGCGGTGCGCCCGCAGCCATAGAGAACCGGCGTGCCAACCCGGTTTTCAAGCGGGCCTTCGGCGAAGTGATCATCCGGGTTGACCGCGTTCCGGATGCCGAAATGGCCGCCCCAGAAGCCGACATTCCAGAAGTCTGACGGGAAATCGAGGAGCGAAAAGCTGCATGAGTCCGGTTCGGTCTGTTGGGCATTAGCGGGCGCGGTCAGGCCGGAGCAGAACAGAGCCGCCAGCAGAAGGATGTGAAGCGCCGCCCGTATCTGCCCGGCGATGTGCCCCGCCATGCACCCGACAGCAAGGCTGCCCTTGCCACACGTGATCCGGCGGGTTTTATGAGACTTTTCCATGTTACCTCTCCACTGGTTAACGGTCACCCGGTTTCGGTATCGGAATACGCGAAACTTTTAAGTCAGCTTTAGATCAATAAATGGAAAGTTTTATCAGTTTCCAGCCTCTTATTCCGGTTTCCGGGATGAACTATAGCCTGACGACCTGATTTTGAGTCCAGGTCCCGGCCCTGATCCCGCCCCTCAATGGTGTAGGTGGCGTGCCCCCCTTGCGGGCTGTTTGCGCATCTGCCCCGGCAAGATGCCTGCCACTTGCCCCCTGACAGGACCAGAGCCTGTTCAATTTCATGTCGCCCAGGCAGAAATAGTCACCGGCCACGAATGATGGTGATTTCCTCCCGCAACCGCACTTCCTCCAGATTACCACCCGCCCCGATCCGGTCAATAACGGCAAACAGCCCCGGCGCATGAAGCGGTGTCAGCACCCCGTGCCATGTGCCCCGGTGAAAGTTGATCGCCTGACCGGGGGCGGTCAGAAAGGCGTGAACCGGGCCGGGCGCGCCGCTGTCGTCCTCTGCCACCACCACCAGAAACGGGTTTCCGGTCATCGGCACGAAGCATTGCGACCCCAGCGGGTGGCGCTCCAGCAAACTGATCCGGCAGGGCAAGCGGCGGGGTTCGGCGTCAAAAAGGCTGATGCCCGCGCGCCCGTCGGTAAAATCGAGCGCCGCCCGGTCGTGATAGCGGGCGCAACGGCCCTGATTGATCAGCATATCCGGCGCGCCCTTTGCCTCCAGCACATCGCCGAACGGGGCAAAAGCAGCGGCATTCAGAGGGCGGGTCGCGATCCGTGTCATCCCTCAGCCCCTCGGCAGCATGTCCGAAAGGCGGTGAAAGGCGATGCGCTCCACCTGCCGGCAGGCTTCGGCAAATTCGGCGGCGCGGTCGTTTTCAAGCCGGGTCGTGAACGCCGCCAGAATCGACGCCTTGTCATGGTCGCGCACGGCAATGATGAAGGGAAAGCCGAATTTCGCCACATATCGGGCATTGAGGTCGGTAAAATGCGCCTGTTCGCGCTCTGTCAGCGCATCAAGCCCGGCCCCGGCCTGTTCGCCTGCCGATTCTGCCGTCAGCCGCCGGGCAGCGGCCAGCTTTCCGGCCAGATCGGGATGCGCGGTCAGAACCCCCAGACGCGCGGCCTCGGGCGCGGCACGAAACACACGGGTCAAAGCGCTCAGCAGCCCGGTCGCCGTGTCATGGGCGGCCCCGAGCTCCAGCCCGTGCGCGCCCTCGGCAATCCAGGGCGAATGCTCGAAAATGCCGCCATAGGCGCGCACGAACGCCGCCCGGTCCATGTGCGAGGGCCGCATCCGGGGGGCAGGCGCGGGATGACGCCGCATCCAGTGGCGGGCAATATCGATCCGCCGGGCAAACCAGACGCCCCCGCGCGCCCCGGCATGGTCGAGAAACCGCTGCAACGCCCCGATGCGCCCCGGTCGCCCGGCAAGACGGCAATGCAGCCCGACCGACATCATCCTGGGCCGCCCCGCCACGCCCTCGGCATAGAGCGTCTCGAACGTATCCGTCAGGTAGGTGAGGAACTGATCGCCGGAATTGAACCCCTGCGGGGTGGCAAAGCGCATGTCGTTGCAGTCGAGCGTATAGGGCACGATCAACTGATCCCGGCCCCCGATCCGCACCCAATAGGGCAGATCGTCGGCATAACTGTCGGCCACATAGTCAAAACCGCCGTCCTCTGCCGCCAGCCGCACGGTGTTGACCGAACAGCGCCCGGTATACCAGCCCCGCGGGCGCGCGCCGGTGACTTCCCGGTGCAGGGCGATGGCGCGCTCCATATGGTCGCGTTCCTCTGCCTCGGCAAAGTCCTTGTATTCGATCCATTTGAGGCCGTGGCTGGCGATTTCCCAGCCTGCGCCCTGCATGGCGGCAACCTGTGCGGGTGACCGGGCAAGCGCGGTGGCCACGCCATAGACGGTGACGGGGATGTTCCGTTCCGACAGCAGACGGTGCAGGCGCCAGAACCCCGCCCGTGCGCCGTATTCATAGATCGATTCCATGTTCCAGTGGCGTTGACCGGGCCAGGCCGCCGCGCCGACGATCTCGGACAGGAAGGCCTCTGACCCGGCATCGCCGTGCAGGATGCAGTTCTCGCCGCCTTCCTCGTAATTGACGACGATCTGCACGGCAATCCGCGCCCCGTCCGGCCAGTCCGGGTCAGGCGGGGCGGCCCCGTATCCCTGCATGTCTCTCGGATAGCGCGTCGTCACTGTCCCCTCTCCGTCTTGCCTCTGTCATGGTCACTATAGGCCCGGCCATGGCGGCCTGACCTTCAAAATAAACCGGAAACACCTTGCCATGTTTGCCCGCTTTTGTCAGGCAGGGGTTGCCTGCACAAACAAGGGGGGCAAGCAAAACAGGAGCGCGCGATGGCGGGGTATCTGACAACCCATGTTCTTGATACGGCGCGGGGGTGCCCGGCGCAGGGCATCAGGATCGCGCTGTTCCGGCTGTCGGAAAACGCGCCGCACAAGGTGGCCGATGCGGTGACGAATGCAGACGGACGCACGGATGCACCGATCCTTGCCAAGGCGGATTTCAGCACCGGCCCCTATGAGCTGGTCTTTTTCTGCGGCGCGTATCTGCGGCAGACCGGACAAGTGGCAGAGACGGCGCTGTTCCTCGACCGGGTGCCGGTGCGTTTCACCATGACAGAGGCGACGCATTATCATGTGCCGCTGCTGTTTTCGCCCTTTGGCTACTCCACCTATCGCGGCAGTTGATCACAGGTCTGCGGTCAGGGATTTCAGCTCTTTGGCAATCCTGCTGCCGGTATATTCGATGAACAGCCGCGCCTTCGGATCCTGATAGCGGCGATGCGCATAAAGGCAAACAAGCTGCACCGGCATCGGCGGGGTTTCCTCTGCCACCACCACCAGCGCACCGGAGTGCAGATGCCGGGCGACCTCGAACACCGGTTTCATCACGATGCCATGGCCGTCAAGCGCCCAGTTGGTCAGCACATCCCCGTCATCGGTTTCAAACGGGCCGGACACCGCGAATCGCTGCGGGCCGTCCCCGGTCATCAGCAACCACCGGACTTCCTGCGCGCCGGGAAACCGCAGGTTCAGACAATCGTGCCCGTCAGAGATCAGATCAGCCCCGCAAGACGGCATTCCGCGCCGCCTGACATATTCGGGCGCGGCGCACAGGATGCGCCTGCAATCGGCAATCTTGTGCATCTTCAGGGTGCTGTCCTCGGGTATGCCCAGAAAGAACGCCGCATCCAGACCCTCACGGGGCAGGTCGATCCGGCGATCCGACAGACGCAGGCGCACGTCGATCAGGGGATAGTCGGCCTTGAAATCCGGCAGTATCGGCGCGACGAACCGCCGCCCGATCCCCAGCGGAGCCGCGATGAAAAGCGCCCCGCGCGGGTTTTGGGTCACGTCACAGATGGCCGCTTCGGCGGCTTCAACCGCCTCGATGATCCGGCACGCGCCGTCATAGAACAACCGCCCCTGCTCTGTCGGATGTAATGAGCGGGTCGTGCGCTGGAACAGCCTGACCCCCAGATGACTTTCCAGCCGGGAAATGCGCGAAGAGGCCACCGCCGTTGAAATCCGCTGATCCCGCGCCGCCGCCGACATGCTGCCCAGATCATGGACACGGATGAAGGTGCGGATATTATCAAGGTATGACATCGGATTCGCCCCAATTTATCGGATTTTTTTGAAACTGCTTGGATCGGCTCGCCAATTCAAGCAAAAATTCAAATGCCGTATTGTGGCGCGGGTCATCACGCGGGCAAGAGAGCAGGCAACAGGACAGGAACATGCAGGATTGGGCGATCATCTGGGACTGGCTGGCCTTTGCCGTGCGCTGGCTGCATGTGATCACGGCGATGGCCTGGATCGGCTCTTCCTTCTATTTCATCGCGCTTGATTTGGGGTTGCGCAAGGCCGCTGACCTGCCGCCCAGTGCCCATGGCGAGGAATGGCAGGTTCATGGCGGCGGTTTCTACCACATCCGCAAATATCTGGTCGCGCCCGAGGCAATGCCCGAACATCTGACCTGGTTCAAATGGGAAAGCTATTCGACCTGGTTGTCGGGGGCGGCGCTGTTGATGATCGTCTACTGGGCCGGGGCGGAGCTGTTCCTGATTGACCCGAACAAGGCCGATCTGTCGGTCTTTCAGGCGATTCTGATCTCTGCCGGGTCGCTGGCGGTTGGCTGGCTGGTCTATGACGCCCTGTGCAAGAGCCGCCTTGGGGACAGACCGTCGGTGCTGATGCTGTTGCTGTTCATCCTGCTGACGGCGATGGCCTGGGGGTATGATCAGGTGTTTACCGGGCGGGCGGCGATGCTGCATCTGGGGGCATTCACCGCAACGATAATGACCGCCAATGTGTTCCTGATCATCATGCCCAATCAGCGTGTTGTGGTTGCCGAGCTAAAGGCGGGCCGGGTGCCGGACGCCCGCTATGGCAAAATCGCCAAGCTGCGCTCGACCCACAACAACTATCTGACGCTGCCGGTGGTGTTCCTGATGCTGTCGAACCATTACCCGCTGGCGTTTGCCACCGAATACAACTGGATCATCGCCGCGCTGGTGTTTCTGATCGGGGTTCTGATCCGGCACTATTTCAACAGCCTGCACGGGCGGGGCGGTAATCCGGCCTGGACATGGGCGGTCGCGGCCATTCTGTTTGTCGTCATCATGTGGCTGTCCACCGCGCCGCTGAGACAGGACGGATATGAGGAATCTCAGGCCCGCCCCCTGTCCCGGACCGAACAGGTGTTCGCGGGTGCTGAGGGGTTCGCAGAGGTCACCCGGATCATCCCCGGTCGGTGTGCGATGTGTCACGGGCGGGAACCGTTCTGGGACGGGGTGCATCGCGCGCCGGGGGGTGTCCTGCTGGAAACCCCCGCCGATATTGCCCGCGCCGCGCGGCTGATTTATGTGCAGGCTGGCGTGACCAAGGCCATGCCGCCCCCGGGGGCAGGCTCGATGACCGGGGCAGAGCGCCGCGCGATCATCCGCTGGTATCGGAATGCCGCGGAAGCCCGGCCCGCGCGCCTGATGGTATCGGGGCGGCGCGTTCACGCCCACCCGTGCGGGCCGGACGCGGGTTTTGCCTCTTTCCCGGAATGTAAGGGCTTACATTTTCGATGAAAGCGCTTACATTCATGCAGCAGCGCCCTGACAGGATCGGTTTTAAGCCTGTGATCAATTTTACGGTGCCACCCCCCTTGCCGGGAAACCGGGGCGTGCGGAAAAGGGTTGCATGACCGGCATAATGCCCTTATCAGGGATTTAGTTCACTATAGGAAACTTACGATCCGATCAGGAACAGCACCCCGGAGCCTCACCGGATGACGCAAAACCGGAAGACACCGCGCCGCACCCCGCTCTATGACCTGCATGTCGGGCTGGGCGGCAGGATGGTCGATTTCGCTGGCTGGGAGCTGCCCGCCCACTACCCCACCGGTATCATCAGCGAACATCGGCACTGTCGCAACCATGCGGCGCTGTTCGATGTCAGCCACATGGGTCAGGTGATCCTGACCGGCGCGGACGCAGCCGCAAAGCTGGAGGCCCTGACCCCCGCCGCGCTGACCACCCTGCCCGAGGGCAAGGCGCGCTATACATTCTTCACCAACGAGGCGGGCGGTATTCTTGATGATCTGATCGTCTCTGACGCGGGCGATCACCTGTTTGTCGTTGTCAATGCCTCGCGGCGCGACCATGACATCGCCCATATGCGCGCCCGCCTGCACGGGGTCGGGGTGACACCGCTGGCCGATCACGCGCTGATTGCCATCCAGGGGCCACGGGCCGAGGATGTGGTCGGCGCGGTTTGCCCGGCGGCGCGGGGGCTGAGGTTCATGGAAACCACCCCGGCCCGGATCATGGGGGCAGACTGCCGGATTTCGCGGCTGGGATATACCGGCGAGGACGGCTATGAGCTGTCGATCCCCGCGGCCCGCGCCGAAGACATCGCCCGCGCCCTGCTGGCCCATGAGGAATGCGCCCCCGCCGGGCTTGGTGCGCGGGACAGCCTGCGGCTGGAAGCAGGGCTGTGCCTTTACGGCAATGACATTGACCCCGGCACATCGCCGGTCGAGGCGGGCCTGTCATGGGCAATCCCCAAGAGCCGCCGCGAACAGGGTGGCTTTCCCGGCGCGGCGCGCATTCTGAATCAGCTTGCCGATGGCCCGTCAAGAAAACGGGTCGGCATCCGGCCCGAGGGCCGCGCACCTGCCCGCGCAGGCACCGAAATACAGGATGAGGACGGCACCGTTCTGGGCCGGATCACCTCTGGCGGGTTCGGCCCCACCATCGGCGGGCCGGTGGCGATGGGATATGTCGCCGCCAGCCATGCGCGGGCGGGCGTCCGGGTCAACCTGATGGTGCGGGGCAAGGCCCTGCCCGCGACGATCACCGACCTGCCTTTCGTCAGGCCGAACCACAAACGTTAGATTGCAGGAGGCAAAGACATGACGACCTATTACTCGGAAGATCACGAATGGGTCAGGCTGGACGGCGATACCGGCACGCTCGGCATTACCGGACACGCGGCGGAGCAGTTGGGCGATGTGGTATTCGTCGAACTGAAAGAGACGGGCGAGGCTTTCGCACAGGGCGATGAGATCGGGGTGATCGAATCGGTCAAGGCGGCGTCAGAGATTTATGCCCCGGTTGATGGCGAGATCATCGCCGTCAATGACACGCTGGCCGATGCGCCCGCGCTGGTCAATGAAAGCCCCGAAGGTGACGCATGGCTCTACCGGATCAGGCTGTCGGACCCTTCGCAGCTTGATGCGCTGATGGACAGGGACGCATACGGGGCCTTTACCGGCTGACCCTTGGGGCGATTTTGACGAACGCGCCGGGCCTGCACGGTGAAACTACCGGGGGCGGGTCCGGCCCTGACAGAGGACAGCAGATGCCGTTCAGACTGACCGATTACGAAGCCTATGATTTTGCCAACCGCCGCCATATCGGGCCCAGCCCGTGCGAAATGGCCGAGATGCTGAAGGTCATCGGCTATCGGACGCTTGACCAACTGATCGACGCCACGGTGCCGCGCAGCATCCGCCAGGCGGAACCGCTGGACTGGGGACCGGCAATGAGCGAGCGCGACGTGCTGTTTCATCTCCGCCAGGTCGCAGACAAGAATAAGGTGCTGACCTCGCTGATCGGGCAGGGCTATCACGGCACCACCACGCCCCCGGTCATCCTGCGCAACATTCTGGAAAATCCGGCCTGGTATACCTCTTACTCGCCCTATCAGGCAGAAATCAGCCAGGGCAGGCTCGAGGCGCTGCTGAACTATCAGACCATGGTCGCCGACCTCACCGGGCTTGATGTCGCCAATGCGTCGCTGCTTGACGAGGCGACGGCGGCGGCAGAGGCGATGACCATGGCCCGGCGGGTGGTCAAAGCAAACCCGGACCGGTTTTTTGTTGATGAAAACTGTCATCCGCAGACCATTGCGGTGATCAGAACCCGCGCCGAACCTCTGGGCATTGAGGCGGTGGTTGGTGATCCGCTCAATTTCGACGCGGGCGATTGCTTTGCGGCCATCTTTCAGTATCCGGGCACCCACGGTATTGTGCGCGATTTCACCGGCCCGATTGCCGCATTGCACGATCACAAAGCCCTTGCCATTGTCGCCGCTGATCCTCTGGCGCTGGCGCTGTTGAAAAGCCCCGGAGAGATGGGCGCGGACATTGCCGTCGGCTCAACCCAGCGTTTCGGCGTGCCGATGGGCTATGGCGGCCCGCACGCGGCCTATATGGCCTGCACCGACGCCTGCAAGCGGGCGATGCCGGGCCGGATCATCGGAGTTTCGGTGGACAGCCGGGGCAACAAGGCCTATCGGCTGTCGTTGCAGGCGCGCGAACAGCATATCCGCCGGGAAAAGGCCAATTCCAACATCTGCACCGCGCAGGCATTGCTGGCGGTGGTGGCGTCGATGTATGCGGTCTATCACGGCCCCGACGGGATCAAGGCCATCGCGCAATCGGTGCATCGCAAGACCGCGCGGCTGGCCCGTGGGCTGGAAGAGGCCGGGTTTGCGGTCTCGCCCGAGGTCTTCTTTGACACGATCACGGTTGAGGTCGGCGCGCTTCAGGGCGTGGTTCTGGCGGCGGCGGTCGCAAACGGGGTCAATCTGCGCAAGGTCGGTGATGACCGGATCGGGGTTTCGCTTGACGAACAGACCCGCCCGGAGACCATAGAGGCGGTCTGGCGTGCCTTCGGCATTGAACGGACGGACGACAGCCAGGCCAACCGCGAATACCGCCTGCCCGCGCATATGCTGCGCGAGAGCGGCTATCTTGACCACCCGATCTTTCACATGAACCGGGCCGAGGCCGAGATTACCCGCTATATGCGGCGTCTGGCCGACCGCGATCTGGCGCTTGACCGGGCGATGATCCCGCTTGGCTCCTGCACGATGAAGCTGAATGCCACCACCGAGATGATCCCGGTCACCTGGCCGGAGTTCGCCAATATCCACCCCTTTGCCCCCGATGATCAGACCGCCGGGTATCGCCGGATGATCGATGATCTTGGCGACAAGCTGTGCCGGATCACCGGATATGATGCGATCTCGATGCAGCCCAATTCCGGGGCGCAGGGCGAATATGCGGGCCTGATGACCATCCGCGCCTATCATGCGTCGCGGGCAGAGGCGCATCGCAACATCTGCCTGATCCCGACATCAGCCCACGGCACCAACCCGGCATCGGCGCAGATGGTGGGCTGGAAGGTGGTGCCGGTGGAATCGGACGCCGACGGCAATATCGACCTTGACGATTTCCGCGCCCGCGCAACGGAACATGCCGACGCCCTTGCCGCCTGCATGATCACCTATCCCTCGACCCATGGCGTGTTCGAGGAAACCGTCGCCGAGGTCTGCGAGATCACCCACAAACACGGCGGTCAGGTCTATATTGACGGGGCCAACATGAACGCCATGGCCGGGCTGGCGCGCCCCGGCGATGTGGGCGGGGATGTCAGCCACCTGAACCTGCACAAGACCTTCTGCATTCCCCATGGCGGCGGCGGCCCCGGCATGGGACCAATCGGGGTAAAGGCGCATCTGGCCCCGTTCCTGCCCGGCCACCCCGCACGCGGGGTGTCGGCGGCGGCAGGCCCGGTTTCGGCGGCCCCGTTCGGGTCTCCGTCCATCCTGCCGGTAAGCTGGACCTATCTGCTGCTGATGGGGGGCGCGGGGCTGACCCAGGCCAGCAAGGTTGCGATCCTCAACGCCAATTATATCGCGTCCCGGCTGCGCGCGGGCTATGATGTGTTGTATTCCGCGCCTGATGGCCGGGTGGCGCATGAGTGCATTCTTGATACCCGCCCGCTGGCCGAAAGCGCCGGTATCAGCGTTGATGACATTGCCAAGAGGCTGATTGATAACGGGTTTCATGCGCCGACAATGAGCTGGCCGGTGGCCGGAACCCTGATGGTTGAGCCGACGGAATCGGAACCCAAGGCAGAGCTTGACCGGTTTTGTGACGCGATGATGGCGATCCGGGACGAAGCGCGGGACATTGAGCAAGGGCGGATTGATGCGGACGACAACCCGCTGAAAAACGCCCCGCATACGGTTGAGGATCTGGTCGGTGAGTGGACCCGCCCCTACAGCCGGGAACAGGCCTGCTATCCGCCCGGCGCGTTCCGGGTGGACAAATACTGGCCGCCGGTCAACCGGATCGACAACGCTTATGGTGACCGGAACCTGGTCTGCACCTGCCCGCCGATGGAGACATATGCGGGGGATGGGTGACAAAGACCCCTGCACATTGGCTTGAGCCGGGCAGCCGCCTGCCTGGGCGGGCGCTTTTTGCGACAGTTCACATTGGCGATGGTCTTTCTATAAAATCCATATGTTCCAACAGGCTGA
>JPPB01000270.1 GCA_001483205.1 alpha proteobacterium 3107 | reverse complement strand
AACAGGCTGAGACGTTTAGAGCGCCTGCCGGGGGGCAGGCAGGCGCTGCCCGGCGTTCCGCCGGGCGGAACAGGTTGACCACCGATGCGCCATTATGCAAAGGCCCCTTTCCGCCGACAGACCCTATCACGCGCGAGCAGGCGGCCCAAGACACAATTCCGTTTTGCCGCCCCGCCGCCGGATCAATGGGCAAAAATGTCGGTCTCCGGCCAGCCCGCCAGATCAAGCCGCGCCCGCATCGGCAGAAAACCGAAACAGGCCCGCGCCATGTCGTCGCGCCCTTCCCGCGCCAACCGCGCATCCAGCGCCTCGCGCAGGCGGTGCAGATACAGCACATCCGCCGCCGCGTAATCGACCTGCGCCGGGGTCAGTTCCGCCGCCCCCCAGTCGCTTGTCTGCTGCTGCTTGCACAGGTCGATCTCCAGAAGCTCCTGCACCAGGTGTTTCAGCCCGTGCCGGTCGGTATAGGTGCGGGCGAGCTTTGAGGCGATCTTGGTGCAATAGACCGGGGCCGTCACCACGCCGAAAGCGTGCAGAAGCGCGGCGATGTCGAACCGGGCGAAATGGAACAGTTTCAGCACCGCCGGGTCGGTCAGAACCCGGCACAGGTTCGGCGCGTCTGTCTGCCCTTTTTCGACCCGGACAAGGTGGGCATCCCCGTCACCGCCCGAGAGCTGCACAAGGCACAGCCGGTCGCGATGCGGGTTCAGCCCCATCGTTTCGCAATCGACAGCCACCACCGGGCCAGGGTTCAGCCCGTCCGGCAGGTCATTTGCATAAAGGTGGTTGGTCATGCGCGCCCCTGTCCTGATGAATGGCAATCCGTTCGGGTCATAGGGGCAATGGCGGGCGGTTTCAACCACGGGCGGGGGGTGCGTTTTGGTGACAACCGCCAGCCCCCCGAAACGGAAAAGAGCCCCGGCGGGGGGGGCCGGGGCTCTCCTCGAGAATCGGAGGTGGCAGGCGGGAACCCCCCGAAGGGGCCACCCGAAGCCGGGCCGATGTCAGAGGGGTTGCCCCCTGAACCGCCCCCGGCTTGCAACCCTTGCCGGTCGCTCCTGTTTCCCAATAATCATCGGCACCTCCTTTCTGATCGTTATCCACATATGCGCAGCCTGCCACGGATTTTGCGTTTGTCAAAACCTTTCATGCCGGATTTGCGGAAAGCCGCGCGACAATCACCCGGAAAGGGGCCAGGGCAATCAGCGCAAGGCAGAGCTTGACCAGCCAGTCGGCAAGCGCCAGCGAGACCCACAGCGGCAGGGCAGGCCCCAGACCGATCAGGGGCACGGCACCGCCCGCCCAGCTTACATCATTGCCGGGTTCAAGAAAGCTCAGCGCGCCGGAGAACGCGATGGTGAAGAACAGCGCCGTGTCCACCGAAGAGCCGATCAGGGTAGAGACGAGCGGTGCCCGCCACCAGCTTGCCCCCCGCAGGCGGTCGAACACCGCCACATCCATCAGTTGCGCAACCAGAAAGGCGATGCCGGAGCCGAGCGCGATGCGCAATGTGACCAGCGGGCCGAAATCGCCCATAATCCGGGTGCCGATGAAGGAACAGACAAGGCCGACGGCGAAACCGGCCAGCACCACCCGGCGCGCCGCCTGCGGCCCGTGGAGACGGTTCATCAGGTCGGTGACAAGGAACGCCAGCGGATAGGTGAACGCGCCCCAGGTCAGGAAGTAGTCTTCGATGATCAGTTGGACGAGGATGTTTGAGGCCACGACAATGGCGGCCATGGCGAGAATACCGGGAAGAAGGCGGGTCATTGCGCGGGTCCGTTTTCTTTGGCGGGGTGGTGGTGAGCAGGCCCCGCGAACGGCGGGAACGCGGGCTGTTAGCATGAAGGCCGCGCGCGGATCAAGGGGTGAGGTGCGGCCCGGAAACGGCCCGGTGGGTTGTTTCAGGGACGAACGGGCGAAGCCCCAAGGCGGGCGCGGCCCGCACCTTATCCGCGGATAAGCCGCGCCTGCATTGGGCCGTTTCAGGACCGGACGCAGCCGATGCGCCGATACTCTGAAGTCTCTTATCAAGACCTCTGTATAAGGCTGTATCGCCCCCCAAATCGTCCCGCCCGGCGGAACGCCGGGCAGCGCCTGCCTGCCCCCCGGCAGGCGCTATAAACGTCTCAGCCTGT
>JPPB01000269.1 GCA_001483205.1 alpha proteobacterium 3107 | reverse complement strand
CCTTGTGGTCGAGCGCCACATGGGATGTGCCATAGGCGATCTGGGACGCCGCCGCGTCCGCAAACGGCATCCCCCCCGGCATCGGCGTGCAGCGCCCGGCAGGAAAACAGCCATGATCCGCCAGCCCGCCCTGACCGGCATAGACCGCGACCCGCTCGCCCACCCTGTCGGGGCTGACATTCTGCCCCACCGCCTCGATCTCGCCTGCAAGTTCCAGCCCGAGGGTGAAGGGCAGGGGCGGCGTGTCCTGATACGTCCCGTCCGCCATCAGCAGATCGGCAAAATTCAGCCCGCAGGCCCGGATGCGCACCAGCGCCTCACCGGCCCCCGGCACCGGTTTCGGAATGTCGAGCAGCCGGGGGGCATCGGCCCCCGTCACCCTGAATGCGCGCATCTGAAGCCTCTGTTCCGATGTCCCGGCGGCGCGATACGACAAACCGGGCGCTGCCGCAACCGCCCGCAACCGCCCGCAACCGCCCGTGAAACCACCCGTGACCCTGCGTCACTGATTCGCGTTAACAAGAAAATCAGACTTCCGGTTTCTATTCAGTGGGGAGCCATCCGCCGGGAAAACGCCATGTAAAGGCGTAAAACGGGGGCGGAAGGCAATTTGAACGTGTCCAAAAGGCCAAGTTGGAACGCTCCTGTTTAGCGTGTAGAAATGATGCACACAGTCCGCTGGGGCTGTCTGAACCGCGCCAAAGCAGACAGGCGAAAGAAAGGGAGTACTGAAAATGAAACATCCGGTTGACGTGCATGTTGGCAAACGTATCCGCCAGAGACGTTGGATGGTGGGAATGACGCAGCAACAACTGGCCGAGCAGGTCGGCATCAAGTTTCAGCAGATCCAGAAATACGAAACCGGGATGAACAGGGTCAGCGCATCCCGGCTGTGGGACATCTCGAACACGCTTGACGTGCAGATTTCCTATTTCTTCGAGGGTCTGGACAGCGACGGCAGGGCCAGGGCCTATAAGGACGCCGCATTGCAGGGCGACCCGCTGGCCGACAAGGAAGCGCTGGAGCTGATCCGCTCTTACTACACCATGCCCGAAAAACAGCGCAAACGCCTGTTCGATCTGGCGCGGGTTCTCAGCGACGCCGCCTGACGGCGGGCGCAGGGCGGGCGGAGACCCGGCAAAGAGGCACCTTGACGGGGCAGGGTGCGCCCGCGCAATAAAGCGGCAACGGTGCGGGGGCGCTCATGTCACGCTATGACAGCCGGGAAAGGCACAGCCTGGTCGAAACCGCCGAGGCACTGGCCGACGCGGCCCGCGCTGTGACGCTGCGCTATTTCCGCACCGAGGGCCTTGAGGCAGAGAGCAAGACCGCCGCCGAATATGACCCGGTGACCGCCGCCGACCGGGGGGCGGAACAGGCGATGCGGGCAGAGCTTGCCCGCCGCCGCCCCGATGACGCCATCCTGGGCGAAGAGTTCGGGGCGCGCCCCGGCACCAGCGGCCTCACCTGGGTGCTCGACCCGATTGACGGCACCCGCGGATTTATTTCCGGCACCCCGACCTGGGGGGTGCTGATTGCCGTCGGCGATGCCACGGGGCCGCTCTATGGCGTGATCGACCAGCCCTATATCGGCGAGCGGTTTCGCGGCGGTTTCGGCAAGGCATGGTGCGATGGCCCGCCGGGGCGCAGACCCTTGCGCGCCCGCACCGGACGCAGCCTTGATCAGGCCATCCTGTTCACCACTTTCCCCGAGATCGGGACAGAGGCGGAACGGCGCGCCTTTCGCAACGTGTCCGCGCGGGCGCGGCTGACCCGCTATGGTATGGATTGCTATGCCTATGCGCTGTTGGCCGCCGGGCATATCGACCTGGTGATCGAATGCGGCCTGAACCCCTATGACATCCAGGCCCCGATTGCGGTGATCAGGGCCGCAGGCGGTATCGTCACCGACTGGCAGGGCGGCCCGGCCCATGGCGGCGGGCGGGCCATCGCCGCCGCCTCGCCCGAGCTTCACGCCGAGGTCTTGCCGTTGCTTGACCTCTCTGAGGTCTCTGCATAATATGGCCTGAGCACTGTAAAATGACCTCTGCATAAGGGCGCATCGGTGGCCAACCCATCCCGCCCGGTCGTAAGACCGGGCAGCGCCCGCCATAGGGCTCCGCCCGTTCGGCCCTGAAACGGTCCCCCGGACCGTTTCC
>JPPB01000268.1 GCA_001483205.1 alpha proteobacterium 3107 | reverse complement strand
CAACGGCTGCTTCGGAATGCCGGTGGACAGCGCAAGGCCCGCAAAAACAACCAGCGACAGCGCAAAGTTGAACAGCGGCCCCGCCGCCACCGTCGCCGCCCGCGCCCATAGCGGCGCGCCGTGCATGGTCTGGCGCAGCTCTTCCGGGGACAGGGCGGCGGTGGCCTCAGACGGCCCGCTCGATGCCGCATCCGAATCACCCCTGAACCGGACAAAGCCGCCGAACGGCAGCGCGGCGACCTGCCACCGGGTGCCGAACCTGTCATGGCGCGACCACAGCACCGGGCCGAACCCGACCGAGAACACATCCGCCCTGATACCGCTCCAGCGTGCGACGATATAATGCCCGTATTCATGGACCGCGACGATCACCGACAGGGCAACGATGAACGCCACCACCATCATCAGAACGCCGCCAAAAGCCGGAAATGCCGCAAATATATCCAACATGTCACCCTATCTGCCTGAATGCCTGACAATTTCATCCATCTTCCTGCGCGCCGAGCCATCGGCGGCGCGGATATTGTCCAGGGTCATATCGGCATGAACAAGGCCCTTGTCGAGCAATAATGCGTTCAATGTTTCGCGAACCGTGACCGCCATGTCGGTGAAGCGGATGCGCCCGGCGATGAAGTGGTCGAGCGCCGACTCTTTCGCGGCATTGAAAATCGCCCCGGACAGGCCGCCCTCGGCCATCGCCGCCCGCGCAAGATCAAGCGCCGGATAGCGTTGCGGATCAGGGGCGCGAAAGTCGAGACGCCCGATTTCGGCCAGATCCAGCCGTTCCACCGGGCAATGGCGGCGCTTTGGCCAGTGCAGGGCATAGCCGATGGCGTGGCGCATGTCGGGCGGGCCGACATGGGCGATCAGGCCGCCATCGCAAAAGCCGACCAGGGCATGGATCAGTGATTGCGGGTGGACAAGAACCTCTATCCTGTCGGGGGGTATGCCGAAATATTCTTTTGTTTCGATGAGTTCCATGGATTTGTTGAACATCGACGCGCTGTCTATGGTGATCCGCTGCCCCATGTCCCAGTTGGGATGCGATGACGCCGCCGCAACGCTGACACCGGGCAGATCATCAAGGGGCAGGTCACGGAACGCCCCGCCCGAGGCCGTCAGGATCACCCGCTCAACCGTCCCGGCATCTTCGCCGCGCAGCGCCTGAAAGATGGCGGAATGCTCGCTGTCCACCGGCAGGATGGTCGCCCCGCTCTGCCTGCCCGTCGCCATCAGCAACGGCCCGGCGGTGACCAGACTTTCCTTGTTCGCCAGCGCCAGCGTGGTGCCGTGCTGCAAGGCCCGAAGGCCCGGCGCAAGCCCGGCAATGCCGACAATGGCGGACATGAACCAATCCGCCGGGCGGTCCGCCGCCGCAACGATAGCCCCTGCACCGGCGGCAACCTCGGTTCCGCTGCCCTCAAGGCGCGCCCGCAACGGCTCATACAGCGCGTCATGGGCGGTAACGGCAATCTCGGCCCCCAGCGCCCGCGCGTCATCGGCCAGACGGTCGATGTTCCGCCCCCCGGTCAGCGCCACAACCCGATACGCGCCGGGCGCGGCACGCCGGATCAGGTCAATCGTGCTCTGCCCGATAGACCCCGTTGCCCCGAAAATCGAAATCCTGCGCATGGTTCAGCCTGTCCATATGTTGAAACCGGACGCCTGTAGCAAAAGCACCGCCAGCGCCGCCCCGACAAGGCCGTCAAACCGGTCCAGAAACCCGCCATGGCCGGGGATCAGGCTTGAGGCATCCCCGACACCCGCCGCCCGCTTGAGTGCGCTCTCTGCCGCATCCCCGGCCTGCGCAGCGAAGGACAGGAAAACCCCGAGCGCCACCGCCACCGGGCCGCCGCCCGCGACCAGCATGACGATGGCCGCCGCGCCCCAACCCGCCACCGATCCGGCCCAGGTCTTGCCCGGACTGAGCCGGGGCCAGATTTTCGGCCCGCCGATCAGCCGCCCGGCGAAATATCCGGCGACATCGGTGGCAACCACCACCGCCAGCAGGATCAGGACCGGCCGCAATCCGGTGCCGCGCAGCATCAGCAGCATCACGCAGGCCCCCATGATCGCCAGCGCATAGGCGGCAAACGGCGACCGACCCGCGCGGAGCAGGCCCGCCCCGGCAAGGGCAGGCAGGACGATTGACAGGGCAG
>JPPB01000267.1 GCA_001483205.1 alpha proteobacterium 3107 | reverse complement strand
GCACATCCACATCCTCAAAGATCAGCTCGACCGTATTCGACCCCCGCATCCCCAGCTTGTCGAAATGGCCCGAGCAGGTGAAGCCCGGCATATCCTTTTCAACAAGAAATGCTGTCAGGCCCCCGGACCCGGCCCCCGGATTAGTCCGGGCGTAAACAACCAGCGTGTCGGCTTCACCGCCATTTGTGATCCAGAATTTGGTGCCGTTCAGCCGGTAATATCCGTTTGCTTTCCGGGCGGACAGCTTCATGCCCATAACGTCCGATCCTGCGCCTGCCTCTGACATCGCCAGCGCGCCGACGCTCTTGCCGGAAATCAGACCAGGCAGAAATTTCGCCTTTTGCGCGGCAGTGCCGTTCAGGCTGATCTGATTGACGCACAGGTTGGAATGCGCGCCGTAACTCAGCGAAACCGACGCGCTCGCGCGGGCAATTTCCTCGACCGCAACGGCATGAGCCAGATAGCCCATGCCCGCGCCGCCATCCGCTTCCGGGACGGTGATGCCGAGCAGGCCCAGTTCCCCCATTTCCTGCCAGAGTTCATCGGGAAACTCGTTTCTGGCATCAATCTCTGCCGCCAGCGGCCTGACACGCGCCTGCGCCCAGCGGTGGACCATTTCCCTGAGCGCGTTGACCTCGCTGCCGAGATCGAAATTCATGCTGCCTGGAAACATATTTCTTCCTTTGCGTTGTCACTGGCCGACAGATGTTCGGGGGGGTCAGCCCGCCGCGCCCGCCGAAAGCATCTCCACCATCCTGTCCCGCATAACGAATTTTTGGGGTTTGCCGGTGATCGTCATCGGTATCTCATCAACGATGCGGATATGTTGCGGCACCTTGTAATGGGCAATCTGCCCCTGACAGAATTGCCGGATCGTGTCTTCTGTCAGGTTGCTGCCGGGCTTCGGGATGATCCAGGCACAGACCACTTCGCCGTATGTCTCATCCGGTATTCCGAACACCTGCGCCTCGGAAACCTCCGGGTGTCGGAACAGATATTCCTCGATTTCACGCGGATAGATGTTCTCTCCACTGCGAATGATCATGTCTTTCACCCGCCCGACAATCGAGCAGAAACCGTCATCATCGAATGTTGCCAGATCACCGGTGTGCATCCAGCCGTCAATGATGCTTTCGCGGGTGCGCTCATCATCCGCCCAATAGCCCTTCATCACCGAATAACCGCGGGTGCAAAGCTCTCCCTGTTCGCCGACCGGGGCAATCGTGCCGTCCGCATCCACGATCTTCACTTCAAGATGCGGATGAACGCGCCCGACCGTGCTGCATCTCTTGTCAACCGGATCATCGACAAAGCTCTGGAAGGAAACCGGCGAGGTCTCTGTCATGCCGTAACAGATGGTCACCTGTCGCATGTTCATCCGGTTGTTGACCTGTTCCATCACGTCAATCGGGCAGGGTGCCCCGGCCATGATGCCCGTCCGCAGCGCGCCAAGGTCAAAGCTCTGGTTTTCAAGCGCCTGAAGCATAGCGACGAACATGGTGGGAACGCCGTAGACGGCGGTGCATCGCTCCCCTGACAGGGCCCTGAGCGTGGCGACCGGATCAAAAGCCTCGCCGGGAAAGACCATCGCCGCCCCCCTGCTGACCGCGCCAAGCACCCCCATGACCATGCCGAAACAGTGATAGAGCGGGACGGGAATGCACAGCCGGTCCGTATCGGTAAGCTGAATGCGACCCGTGACGAAGCGGGCATTGTTGACGATATTATAGTGGGAAAGCGTTGCGCCTTTCGGTGCGCCGGTCGTGCCGGAGGTGAATTGTATGTTGATCGCATCATCGGGGTCGAGCGCACTGTCGATCATGGGAAGGCGAAGCTGCTGCGCCGGGCCGCCAAGGTTTCTGACCTGATCAAAGGTGAACACGCCGGGGCCGGGGCTTTCATCCATCACCACCACGCTGCGCAGGGTGGGAAGCCTTGCCGCGCTGAGCCGCCCGGGGGCGCAGGTCTCAAGTTCCGGGGCCAATTGCCAGATCATGGCAAGATAATCCGAAGTCTTGAACGACTTCGCCAGAACAAGCGCCCTGCATCCGACCTTGTTCAAGGCGTATTCGACCTCGGCCAGGCGATAGGCAGGGTTGATGTTGACCAGCACCAGACCGATCCGCGCGGTCGCAAACTGGGTCAGGATCCATTCATAGCGATTGGGTGACCAGATGCCGACGCGCTCTCCTTTCTGAAGGCCCATGGCCAGTAGGCCGGTGGCCAGCGCGTCAATCTCACGGTCAAAGTCATAATAGCTGCGCCGCGCGCCGGTATCGGCAAAGACAACCGCATCGCGCGGCCCGTGACGCGACACGGCTTTGCGCATCAACTGCGGTATGGTGATATGCGCAAGCTCTCTGTCGGTTCCGCCCCTGACATAGGACATTCCGTCCACAGGCGCGCCGGGGGCATTTTCGCGCGGGCGGGACGGCGCGCCGGAGTTGCGGATTCGGTCTGCAAGGCTTTCATTCAGTATCGACATCGCGTCCTCCTCACATGGTCCGCCAGTCGCCGCTTTGCTCAAAGGCGTGAGCGGCCTGATAAATTTTCATTTCGCTGTAGGGGGCACCGACCAGTTGCATTCCGACGGGCAGCCCTTCGCTCAGCCCGCAGGGAATGCTCATCGCCGGAAGCCCGCCATTGAACGGCGCGGTGTTGCCGATCATCTCGAACGCGCGCTGAACATAGAGGCTGATCGGGCAATCCGGCGGCGGTATTTCCTGCGGTTTGTGCGGAATGGTCGGCATGAGCAGCAAATCAAAGCTCCTGAACGCCTCCAGATAACGCGCATTGCATTTGCGCATGATGTTCTGCGCCTTGCCGTAGAAGCGGCCCCGATATTGGGTTTGAAAGTGCTCGCCGATGAACATGCAGGCCTTCAGGGAGTGGCTGAGCTCATCCGCCCGGTTCCGCCATTGGGCCATGTGGTCAATCATCGACAGCAGGAACAGGCCCCGGTGGTTGCTGCCCGCCGAGTTTCCCCACATCATGCCGTCCACAAGGCCCTCATTGGCAATCGCGCCCCAAGCATCCCCTGCCACATAATGCTCGGGGATCGAGACATCCCTAACCTGCGCGCCAAGCTCGCGCAACCGTTCAGCCGCGGCCATCACCTTCCCGCTGACATCCTCTTCGCTGTTTTCATGGGCAAAGCCCTCTTTCAGGATGCCGATTCGCATCCCCTGAACACCGCGCCCGATGGCCTCTGTATAGCGATATGTCGTCGGTTTGCACTGACGCGGATCAAGGCCGTCCTCGCCTGCCAGAACCTCCAGCAGCAGGGCATTGTCGGCAACATTGGCCGTCACCGGCCCCAGGTGATCAATCGTCATTTCAATCGGCATCGCGCCCGTATAGGGCACCAGCCCGTGGGTGGCCTTCATGCCACAGGTGCCGCAGCACGAAGAGGGCAGGCGGATTGACCCGCCCTGGTCACCGGCGATGGCCATATCGACCTCGCCCGCCGCGACCAGCGCTGCCGATCCGCTGGAAGATCCCCCTGCCATGTATCCCCGTTTATAGGGGTTGTGGACCGGACCCTTCGCGTTGGTGTGGGAACCACCCGAAAGGCAGAAATTCTCGCAATGGGCTTTGCCGGCGATGATCGCGCCGGCATCCAGCATTCTGGTGACAATGGTTGCGTCGATCTCCGGCGTATAGCCTTCCATCACCGATGAGCCGTTCATCATCGGCACACCCGCCAGGCAGATCGTGTCCTTGAGGGCAATGCGCTTGCCCCGCAGCGGGCCATCAGGCGCGCCCTTTATGTCGGTCTTCACATACCAGGCGTTGAGGGCATTTTCGGAGGGATCGGGGAAGTGGCCGGGACTGCGCGGGTATCTGACCTCCGGCAGATTGTCCGGCATGGCATCCAGACGATCATAAGCCTGCATGGTCGGTTCGATGACCTGCCGGAACTCCATCAGCTCTTCATCTGACAGGCTCATGCCGAAGCGGGCGGCCATTTCGCGCATCCGGGCAAGGGTGGGGCGTTTGATGGTCATGGATGTCACCGTGTTCTCAGTGTTCGAGGGCAGGGGCGTGGGTGCGGGCACGGGTGTCACGGGGGTGGCCGGGGCCGGATATGCCGGTATCGGCGTTTTGTCCGACCCCCCGGTCGCCCCGGCGGGTTTGGTCGCGCCGGTGGCACCGAACCCGAGGAAAGCATCAACCTTTGACCGGTCACCAAGATCGGCGCGGGAAAGCTCACCGGTGATCCGGCCCCTTTCGAGAACCAGCACCCGATCCGAAAGCGCGGCGATGAAATCAAAATTCTGTTCCACGAGCAGGATTGTCAGCCCCCGCGTTTCGCGCAACCGAAGCAGGGTCTCAGCCATTTCCCCGATGATCGAGGGCTGGATGCCTTCGGTGGGTTCATCCAGAAGCAGGCATTCCGGATCACCGACCAGACATCTGGCCAGAGCCAACAGTTGTTGCTCGCCGCCTGAAAGGGCTGCGCCTTCACGATCAAGCAGCGGGACCAGCCGGGGGAAGTGCCTCAAAATGGCGTCGATGACTTCATCCTCGGAGCCGCCCGAATACTCATGCCAGGCAAACAAAAGATTATCCCGCACGGACAGTCGCGGGAAAATCCCCCTGCCCTGCGGAACATAGCCGATCCCGAGCCCGGCCCGCCCGTTGGGTGACATCCGGGTCATATCGTTCGAGCGAAACCGGATCGTTCCCGATGTGGCGGGCAGAAAACCGGTCAGGGTCTTGAGCAGGGTGGATTTGCCCATCCCGTTATGGCCGAGAATGCCGACCACTTCATCCTCGGCAACCGAAAACTCGACCCCGTGCAGGACGGGCAGCTTGCCATAACCGCCGGAAAGCCCCTTCACATCAAGCAGGATATTGCGCCCGTCGGTTGTCATGCCGTCTTGCCCAGATAGACGTTGCGCACCACCGAGTCCGACATGACACGATCCACATGATCCTCCATCAGCACCGCGCCCTGATGGAACACGGTCACGGTTGATGCGACAGAGCGGATGAACTGCATGTCATGTTCGACGATGATGACGGCGGCGGTTCGGGTCATGTCGCGGATGATCCCGGACATCCGGTCGATGTCCTCTGCCGACATGCCTGCCGCGGGTTCGTCCAGCAGAACCAGCCACGGGTCGGCAACGGCAACCAGGCCCAGCTCAATGCGCTGACGCTCTCCGTGGGCAAGCTGTCCGGGGGCAGCTTTGGCGATGGATGACAGGGCCAGCCGGTCGATGATGTCCCGCGCCCGGTCAGCCGCCTCTGCCGCCGGGTGAAACCGCCGCGCCGCCATCCATATGTTCTCGAACACGCTCAACCCGTCGAGCAGGTTGGGCACCTGTGTCTTGATGCCGACACCAAGGGCGGCAATCTGATGGGGGTGCCATCCGGTGGTTTCCTCGCCGCGCATGAATATCTGACCCCCGGTCGGGGGGTGAAGGCCGGTAACGCATTTGAAGAACGTGGATTTTCCGGCCCCGTTGGGACCGATCAGACATCTCAGCTCTCCGGCCCCGAGTTTGAAATTCACGTTGTCGGCGGCAACGACACCGCCGAATCGCATGGTCAGCCCGATTGTTTCAAGAACCGTTTCAGGCATGGGGCGTCCACCCGGTTCTTGCGCGGCGCTGACGGGTTTTCCGGCGGGCGGCCCGGCGTCCGAAGACCGAATGCCACAGGCTGACGACGGCGGGCACCACCCCTTTGGGCAGGAACAGAACAAAGACAACAAGGATAAGGCCCATGATGATCGCATTGTCGATCACCGCCTGTTGGCCAAGCAGAAACTTGAGATAGGCAAGTCCGGCGGCCCCGATGATCGGGCCGAAGCGGGTGCCCAGACCACCGACGATGCACCAGATGATGATCTCTGCCGACTGGCCGAGGCTGAACAGGCCCGGCGTGACGATCTCGCCCCAGTTCGCAAACAGCGCGCCCGCCAGCCCGGCGATTGCCGCGCCGATGGAAAACAGAATGGTTTTCCGCGCTCGCACATCATAACCCATGAGTGAAATGCGGGTTTCGTTTTCACGAATGCCGACCGCGATGCGCCCGAAGGATGTCCGCAAAAGCCAGGTGACGAAAAAGAATACGATCAACAGGGCAAATGCACAGACGTGATAGAGGCCATCCCCCCAGATGAACCTGTCGGGCTGACCGGGAATGTTCAGGGTGTGAAAGCCGGGAATGCCGTTGAACCCGCCCAATCTGGCGTTGCCGATCACATATTGGGGGCCAGCCGTCGAGTTCATCAGCCTGAACAGGATCAGGGTGACGACAAGGGTGATGACGCCAAGGTAAACGTCGGTCAGTTGGCCGTAAAAGATCATTGCCCCCAGAAGGGCGGCAAAGGCGGCGGGCACGATGATTGCCAACAGCATCGGCGCGGTGCTTTCGCCGGTATTGATGGCGGCAATGGCGTAGGTATATGCGCCCAGACCGAAAAAGGCGGCTTGCCCGAAACATAAGATGCCGCCAAAGCCCCAAATCAGGCCAAGGCTCAGCCCCAGCATTCCGTAGACCATCAGAACCGTCAGCGTGTAGGTGCTGATGATGAACGGCAGCAACCAGATACCGATCAGGGCGATGACAAGGACAGGCAAATCCTGCTTTCGCCACAGGCCGGTCATCACATCCTGCCCTTGAAGAACCGGCCCGTCACTCCCTGCGGCAGAAGGCGCAGCAGGATGACGGCGGCGACCAGCAGGGCGACTTCGCCGAAAACCGGGGAAACAGCGAATGTGAACACCTGATTGACAAGGCCGAACAGGGAAGAGCTGCTGATCAGGCCGACAATCAGCGACGGCCCCCCGGCGATGACGGTGATGAACGCCTTTGCGATATAAGCGGCACCCGATGTTGGCACCAGACCGACCAGAGGCGCAAGAACCGCCCCGGCCAGACCGGACAACGCCGAGCCGCAAAAGAATGTCGCCATGTAAATCCGATCCGGGCTATAGCCCAGTGCCGCCGCAATATCGGGCCGCTGCATGGCACCGCGCGCAATCAGCCCGAACCGGGTGGTCGTCAGCACCGCATACATGCCGGTCAGGATCACCGATGCGATGAAGATGATGAAGAAATTGTAACCGTTGACCTGATAGCCGCCGACGGCAAAGCCGCTGATCGGTGTCGTGATGCTGGTGGTGGTGTTGCCGAAAATCATCGTCACCATGCCGACCAGAAACAGGCTGAGGCCCCAGGTGGCGAGCATCGTGTCAACAAGGCGACCATAGAGATGGCGAATGATAAGCCGCTCAATAAGCAGCCCGATAAGGCCGACAACAAGCGGCGCGATGATCAGCATCGCGATGAACACATTGACCCCCAGATTGACCGCGGTGATGGTGGTATAGCCCCCCAGCATGATGAACTCGCCATGGGCAAGGTTGATGACCTTCATCATGCCGAACACCACTGCCAACCCGGCGCTTATCAGGGCCAGAGAGGCGATGGCATAAAGGATTTCCACCAGTATGACGAAGAACAGGTCCATTCGCTCATTCAGGGTCTGCCCCGCGCGTCATGCGCGCCGCCTGTGCGGTCCCGGCTGCCGGAAGATCAGATTTTGATCTCGTATTGGGTGTTGTCGTCCGGGTTGGCCGCAAGGTCGCAAACCGCCTGGGTATCGATTGGCTGACGCTGCGGCAGGGTTTCGATCACCCTCATCCCCTGATCCTGAATTTCCATGATGTGGACATCCAGAATGGCGTGATGGGTTTTCGGATCGACGGTGACCTTGCCGCCGGGACCGTCGATAGAGATACCCGTCTCAAGCGCTTCAATTACGGCCTGCCTGTCCAGAGTGCCCGCCTTTTCGACCCCGGCGGCCCAGGTCAGCACCCCATGATATTGCGAGACGGCAATTTCGTGCATACTCTGATCGCCGTCATTGGCGTCGGCCCAGGCTTTCCTGAAGGCGTTGTTTGCGGGCGAATCGAGTTCCTGGCTGTAGTTGTAGGCAACCATGATGCCGTTGCCTTCCTCGGGCGTCAGCACCTTGTGCTCATTGCCAACCCCCATTGTCGGCGACGCCAGCGGGATTCTGCTTTTCATTCCGGCGGCGGCCCATTGACGGAAGAAGGACAGATGCGCGCCACCGACCAGTGGCGCGATGACAAGATCGGGGCCGACGGTCTGAATCCTGGCGATTGTTGACCCGAAATCGGAAACATCAAGCGGGAAGAAGTCCACACTGACCGTCTCACCGCCATTGTCGGCGACGAATTTCTGAATCCACTTCGCCATGATCTGACCATAGTTATAGTCAGCGGCAAGGATGTAGACCTTCGGGCCGGATTTGCCCATGGCATAGGGGACCAGCGCCTCGACCTGCTGCGCTGGCGTGACCCCGTTGATGAAGATATTGCGGTCGCAGACGCCGCCCTCATACAGCACGTTGTAGAAGTAGAGCGTCCCGGTCTTGCGCATGATCTGGCGAATGGCCTCGCGGGATGCCGACAGGATACCGCCATGCACGACATCAACCTTGTCCTGACGGGTCAGTTGCTGCCCGTATTGGGTATAAAGCGCCATGTCCGACTGGGTGTCATAAGAGACCACTTCGACCTGTTTGCCCAACAGCCCGCCGCCGTCATTGATCCCGGCGACCGCCAGATTCAGCGCGATGTTCATCGGCTTGCCATAGGCATCGAACGGGCCGGACATATCAAGCACCGACCCCAGCCGGATGGTATCCGCCGCAATCGCTGTCTGCGGCATCATCAGAGCCCCGCCCAATGCGGCGCTGGTGGTCAGGAATTTGCGTCTGTTCAGTGTCATCTTTCTTGTCCTCCACTAGTAGCCTCGCGGCCACATTTGTTGATCATCGTGCCTTTATTTCTTCTGGTCCCCGGGATCCTCTGCCTTATCCTTTGCCCTCAGACGGTTGGCATAATCGGCGGTGCGCCCGGCAAGATTGGCATCAAAGTCAATGCCGATTTCCTCGCCCATCTTCTTCATGGCGGGCAGACGCACGGCCATCCCCAGAATTTGCTCCATCGCCGATCCAAAAGCACTGTCGGCCCCGACGGTGCCATTGCCGGTCTTGCCCCCGCCGATCCCGCCGATCTGGTTGATCCTGATTGAATCGATCTTCTCGACGGGTTTCATCATCTGCGTCATTATTTCCGGCATCCGGTCAAGGCGGTGCTCTTCCAGCCGCATCGCCATAAGCGTCGGGTTCATGGAGTTCTCAGCCGTGATCATCGCCGCGCGGGCCTTGGCCTCGGCTTCCGCCCTTGCCAGTTCCGCCTGTGCGAGCTTTTCTTTCGCCTCTGCTTCGGCTCTGGTCTTTGTGGCAAGGGTTTCCGCGTCGCTCCTGACCCGGAGGCCGCTCAGCTCCAGCTCTTTGCGCAGCCGCACCTGCGCCGTTTCATGTTCGCGACGGGCGATGGCCAGGTCTTTCTTGGCCTGCACGTCCTCGGCGGCCAGAATAACCTCTGCGCGCGCCGCTTCCTCGGCGGCCTGAGTCTTGCATTCCGCGATCCGAAGCCTTGCCAGATGCGCGTCGTTCTTGATTCTTGCCTCTTCAAGGCCGAGAATGGCGGCCATTTCCGCGCGGCGAAGCTCTTCATCACTGGCAACCTGCGTCGCCTTGATCTTCTGCTCGGCCTCAATGCGCGCCCGTTCGGCCTCAAGCCCGGCCCCCGATTTCGCCTTTTCCGTCCTAGCCTGCATTTCCGCCTCAAGACGATCAATGGTTTCCTGACTGGCAATTGACGCTTCCCGTTCGGTGCGTTCGATTTCCAACTGTCTCTGATGCTTGGCCAGCCCGCTTTCGCGCACGGCGATTTCGGTTTCGTTTTCAATGCGAACACGCTCGCGGCGTTGCTCCGAGATCAGCTCCGCATGTCGGCGCATCCCTTGTGCGTCAAAGGCATTGCGCTCATCGAACCGGGACAGGTCACTTTGATCAATCCGCAGAATCGAGGCCGAGATCAGACTGAGGCCAAGTTTTTCAGCCTTTGACGCGATTGCATTCTGCACCTCTTCGGTCAGGTCCGCCCGGTTGCTGTGCAGGGCGGCGAGGGATTTCATGGCCGCCGCGTTCTGCATGGCGGCAGCCAGAGTGCCCCGGACGATTTCCTCTATGCCCTCGCTGCCGCGCTCAATGCGCCTGCCAAGCGACTGAGCAGCAGCGGCGACGCCTTCTTCGGACGGGAGAACCTGAAACTCGAACTCCATCTCGATGTCGGCGCGAATCTGGTCCTCTGTCAGTAGGGCGTCGCGGCCCGTGCGGGCAACCCCGACCGACACGGCGCTCATGTTCACGCGCTGAACCTGATGAAGGATCGGCAGCAGGATGCAGCCACCGCTCAGAATGACCCGCCTGCCACCAAAACCCGTTCTGACCAGCGCCGAATTGAGGGTCGCCTTGGCGTAAAACCTTTGCAGGAACCAGATGCTGGTCAGCACTGCGACGATTGCCGCGATGACAGGAATTATCCAGTTCAAAGCGCGATCCTCCCCGGTTTCTGTCTGTGTTTTCGGGCCGCGCCCTGCGTGACCCGAATGTTCGGTCAGAGCGTGAAGGAAAAATATTTCCTTTTCAAGTAATTTGTTTTCCGATTCAATAAATAGTTTTCAAATATCTGATATTGATAGATTTTTCAGGATGTCAAACAGAACACCATTGGCCCGCGCCAGATAGATCGGGCACCCGGTCCCCGGTGCGCCGCCGGAATCCGCGCGCCGGATGCTTCTGTATCGGACATTCGGGGATACCAGGCTGTTGTGCAGCCTCCAGTCATCCTGATGATTTTCCAGCAGACCGGCAAGGAAATGCACGCCCTCATAGGTGGATTGACCCAGCGCATTCAGCACCGGCGCGCGCTCGCCATGGATGCCATAGTATTTTTCCTTGAAGATGCTGTTGGCTGCGGTGTTCATCGACCCGAAATAGGATGCGGCGGAATAAAGCCCGATCAGATTTTCGGCCCCGGACGCAAGCAGGCCGTTTTCCTCCATCGCGCACGAGAACCGCAGCATTTTCTCGTGTGACCGGGTGTCCCCGAAGGCGCGGTTGAAGGTAACGGCATCCTGCCCGACCAGAGAAATCAGCACGGCCTCGGCCCCGCTTTGCCGCAGGTCTGCAACGACGGAGTGCATGTCCGAAACGCCAAAGGGCAGATAACGCTCGAACGCGACCCCGGAGCCGAGGTCTTTTAGTTTTCGCCTTGCGTAGTCGTTAGAGGCCCGGGGCCAGACATAATCATTCCCGATCAGCGCCCATCGTCTGATTTTGCGTTCCTGATGGAAATACTCCAGCGCCGGGCCAAGCTGGCGGTCCGGCGTGTCGCCGATGGCAAAGATACCCCTTGTGCGCTCTCCGCCCTCATAGAGCGGCGTATAGACATAGGGCACCCTTTGCCGGACGATCTTGCTGAGGTTCTGGCGAACGGCGCTGATGTGCATACCGACGATGGCGTCGATCGCCCTGATCTCGATCAGAGAGTTAATGACGGTCTCGACCGGGTTCGGGGCCTCAAGGGCCGAGTCGATCATTATCAGCTCGACCGGACGACCGCCGATCCCGCGCCCCTCGTTGAGTTCCGCCA
>JPPB01000266.1 GCA_001483205.1 alpha proteobacterium 3107 | reverse complement strand
AAGAGACCTGTGCATATTGGCTTGAGCCGGGCAGCCGCCTGCCTCAGACCAGTGCCGGGTCGGACGAACACCGCGCCCAATCCGGCTCGAACCCCAGAACCACCACATCCGGCGGCAGGGCGGGATTAAACAGCCGGTTATGCGCAATCGTGGCGCGGTAAAGCGGATTATGCGCCGCCAGCTTCCACACCTTGCACACCAACCCGAACCGCTGCGAGAACGCATCGAATTTCAGCGTCACCGCCCCCTCTGCCCGCAGCCGCGCCGCGCCGGGCGAACCGGGCGGGAAGGTCGCGGTCAGAATATCCGAAAACTCCCCGGCCTTCTGATAATATGTCGCCGAGAGGAACCGCAGCGCCTGTTCCCGCCGCGCCGCCGGATCATGGGTCTTGGCGGCGATGAAATCAAGCTCCGCCGTTACCGAATAGCCCGGTGCCTTGTTCAGGACCGTGATGATGCGCCCGAACGACTCTGCCGCCGCACCCCCCGGCCCCGGATACACATCGGGCGCGATGCCTTCATCCGGGCGGCCATGATTGTGGCGCACCGACATCTGCCGGACTCTGCACTGCCATTTGAGGAAGGCCCGGCAGAGCGGATGATCCGCCATGCTCTGACCGGCCAACCCGGAAACCGCACTCATGCGACGCTCCTGTCCGCCTGCCCGTCCCCCGACAGCGGCCCCCCATAAGGCCGGTCATGGCAGAGGCTGGGAATACGGGCCGCCGTTGCCCGCGCCATGCCAATATCCACCCGCGCATGAATGGCCCCCGGCTCTGTGCCGCCATCGGCCAGCACCTTGCCCCAGGGGTCGACGATCAGCGAATGGCCATAGCTTTCGCCGCCGCCCGGAATCGGCCCGACCGCACAGGCCGAAACGATAAAACAGGTGTTTTCAATCGCGCGCGCCCGGTTCAGCACATGCCAGTGCGCTTCCCCGGTGCGGCGGGTAAAGGCGGCGGGGCAACAGATCATGTCCGCCCCGGCTTGGGCAAGCTCGCGAAACAGGCCGGGAAAGCGCAGGTCATAACAGATGGTATGGCCCAGACGGACAAAGGGCGTCTGATGGATCACCGCCTGCCCGCCGGGCGACACCGTGGCGCTTTCGCAATAGGTCTCGGTTTCGGACAGCCGGACATCGAACAGGTGAATTTTGTCGTAAGAGCCACAGATCACCCCCGTATCGTCCACCATATAGCCGCGGTTGACGATCTTGCCGCCATCGCCCTTAACCGCCACAGACCCGATATTGACCCACACCCCCCGCGCCGCCGCAAACCCGGCAAGCCGCCGCAGCACGGGGTGTTCCGGCTCCGGCGCGGCGGGCGGGCAAAGCACACCGCCCCCGGAACGCAAACCGCCGCAATATTCGGGCAGAAACAGCATTTCCGCCCCCGCCCGCACCGCTGCATCGGCCAGCGGCAGAATTTCCTCCAGCGCCGCATCAAAATCCGGCATCGGCCGGGTCTGAAGACAGGCGAGATGAAACGGGCGCGACATTCCGGCTCTGCGCGTTCAGAACTTCATATAGGCTTTGCGCAGGCTGGTCAGCGGGTGGCGATCAGACATCTGAAACTTGACCAGCAATTCGCGGGCAATCATGTCCCTGTCCTGCTGATTATCGGGCAGGCTGATCGCATCCGGTATCCGCACCCAACCGTTGTTGTTGCGGTCAAACACGGCGGGCCTGCCGTCTTCATAGCCCATGTGAACGTCCTCGAGCCAGTTCAGATCGTCCCAGCCCATCACCTCCATATATTTCACAAGGAACGGTGTCAGCCGATCATAATCAGGCGTCAGGTTCACGTCATAGCGATAGCCGATATGCTGGCCGATCTCTTTTTCCCGCTCCGAGACCAACCCGTCGGCATCATTCAGAAACTGATCGACATCGGTTATTTCCGAGCCGCGATACTGTGTTCCGGCCATCTTTCCGGCCCCTCCTTACAGATGATGATAGTCTTCGACGCCAACCGTGTGGCTGGTGCCCGCCAGCGGAACCCCGGCCATGGCAGAGGCCTCCATCGTCAGCGCCGCCAGGTCTTCCGGCTCCAGGCTGTGCAGATGGGTCTTGCCGCAGGCGCGGGCAAAGAGCTGTGCCTCGATGGTCAGCGTGTGCAGGAAGTTATAAACCCGCTCTGCCGCTTCGTCCGGGTCAAGCCGTTCGCGCAGTTTCGGATCCTGGGTCGCCACCCCCACCGGGCAGCGGCCCGTGTGACAGTGATAGCAGTATCCCGGTTCCGCGCCGATTTCCGACGGATAGTCGGCCTCAGGGATGTCCTTGTTGCAGTTCAGCGCCATCATCACCGAATGGCCGAGCGCAATGGCGTCAGCGCCAAGCGCAATCGCCTTGGCCACGTCAGCCCCGTTGCGGATGCCCCCGGCATAGACGAGGCTGATTTCCCCGCGCTTTCCCAGATCATCGATGGCCTTGCGGGCCTGACGAATCGCCGCCATGCCCGGCACACCGGTGTCCTCGGTCGCCAGATGCGGCCCGGCCCCGGTGCCGCCCTCCATACCGTCGATATAGATCGAATCCGGGTCGCATTTGACCGCCATGCGCACATCGTCATAGACCCGCGCCGCCCCCAGTTTCAACTGGATCGGGATTTGCCAGTCGGTCGCCTCGCGAATCTCCTGTATCTTCAGCGCCAGATCATCGGGGCCGAGCCAATCCGGGTGACGGGCGGGGGAGCGCTGATCAATGCCTGCGGGCAGCGAGCGCATCTCGGCGACCTGATCGGTCACTTTCTGGCCCATCAGGTGCCCGCCAAGGCCGACCTTGCAGCCCTGCCCGATGAAGAACTCGCACCCGTCGGCCAGAACCAGATGGTTCGGGTTGAAACCATAGCGCGACTGAATGCACTGATAGAACCATTTAGAGCTGTAGCGACGCTCATCGGGGATCATGCCGCCCTCGCCCGAACACGTCGCGGTGCCCGCCATCGTCGCACCTCGCGCCAGCGCCGTCTTGGCCTCATAGCTCAGTGCGCCAAAGCTCATGCCGGTCACATAGACCGGAATGTCGAGGTCAAGCGGGCGTTTGGCACGCGGGCCGATCACCGTCCGGGTTTCGCATTTCTCGCGATAGCCTTCGATGACAAACCGGGTGAGCGTGCCGGGCAGGAAGGTCAGATCATCCCAATGGGGGATTTTCTTGAACAGCGAGAAGCCCCGCATCCGGTAGCGGCCCAGTTCGGCCTTGATGTGAATGTCGTCGATGACCCGGGGCGGAAAGATAAAGCTGTCCCCGATCCGGTTCACATCGCGCGCGGGCGCGGGTTTCGCCGGTCTGTTTCCGTCTGCCATGGGTTTTCTCCCTTTCCGTCCTCAGAGGATCAGTTTCTTTTCGTTCGGTTCCAGATTGTCATAGTTCCAAAGCTGCTTACCGGCGACAATCTTGCGGAAGTGGTCCACGCCCTGCTCTGGCATCAGCCCGTATTGGGTCAGCTTGCGCCTGAGCCACGCCCGGTCGTGATCGTCCGGCTCTGCGTCCACCGCATCAACCCCCAGCGATTCGACCTTGCCGCCGACATAGATCGTGCCGTCATACATGGAATCGCCCAGGTTCTTGCCGGCGTTCCCGCAGACAACCATGCGCCCGCGCTGCATCATAAAGCCCGACAACGCGCCGGTGTCGCCGCCGACGATGATCGTGCCGCCCTTCATGTCGATCCCGGTGCGCGACCCGACCGACCCGCGACAAACAAGATCACCGCCGCGAATCGCCGCGCCAAAGGTGGAGCCTGCGTTCTTCTCGACCATCACCGTGCCCGACATCATGTTTTCGGCGCAGGACCAGCCGACCCGCCCGTTGATCCGCACATTCGGCCCGTCGATCAGCCCGACGCCGAAATAACCGGTGGAGCCTTCGACAATCAGGTTGAGGCGGCTGAGAATGCCGACCCCCAGCGAATGCTTGCCGCGCGGGTTCTTCAGCACGATGGTGCCAAAGCCCTCTGCCATCAGCGCGCGGATACGGCTGTTCACCTCGGTCGAGGTCATATCGTCGGTGTCGATCTCGGTGCGCTTGTTGAAATCGACTTCCGGGGCCCAGGGGTAGGTGAACCGTTCCTCGGCGTCGGGGTCGAACTCGATATAGAGCGACTTGCCGGTCAGTTGTTCGGTGGTCATCCCGAGCGCACGGGCGCGCTCTTCCTGGGTCATTGTTGCCAGATCGGCATCGGTCATGCTTGCCATACCCGCACCTCCTCGTCATAGGGGTCAAACGTGTCTATTTCCTGGGGCAGGATGGCGCGGATCGCCACCTCCTCGCTGGCCATGGCGATCAGATCATCGGATTCGTAGAGCACCAGCGGTTTTGCCGCCATCGTGTCCTTGGCCATGCCCAGTTGATCCTTGGTCGCCACCAGATAGGTGAATACACCGTCGATTTCCGCGATAGAGCGGCGCAGGCTGTCCTTCAGCGACACCCCGTTGGCCAGATTATGCGCGGTATAGACCGCCAGCAATTCGCTGTCGCAGTTCGACATGAACCGGTGGCCCTTGCGCTCCATCTCTCGGCGCATGATCCAGTAGTTGGTGATCTGGCCGTTATGAACCACGCTCACGTCATTATAGGGAAAGGCCCAGTAGGGATGCGCCGACTTGATGTCCACATCCGATTCGGTCGCCATGCGCGTATGGCCGATCCCGTGGGTGCCGCGAAAGTCGTCCAGCCCGTAGGCTTCGGCAACGACAGAGGCATCGCCCAAGTCCTTGATCAGTTCCAGCCCGTTGCCCATGGACAGGATTTCGACTCCATCGACTTCCTCGATATGCTGTGCCATGTCGCCGGTATCCCCGTCATGCGACAGCACATAGCGCAGTGAATACTCGCGCGGGGCGTGTTTCGACTTCACCGTCGCGCCATGTTCGTCAAGGATGGCCTCAACCTCGGCAATGCGATCAGTGATCACCCGGTGGATGCCGCGCCCGCGGTCCATATCCTCGGCCTCAGCCACCTTCAGGCGCATGACATAACCGCCCTCTTTCGGCTCTCCATAGACCGCGTAACCGGTGCTGTCCGGGCCGCGATGCTTGAGCGCCTGCAACATGGCCGTCATCTCGCCACCGACGTTCGATCTCTTGCCCCTGTGAATCAATCCTGCTATTCCACACATTTACATGCGACTCCTCATGTTTCGTTTCGCAAGCTGGCAGCAGACGGGCACAGCAGGGTGCCCGCCCGCAAGACCGGCATCTGTCAGGGCAGACACTCCATATACATCTCGTTGTCCCATTCGGTGACCGAGGACATGAAGCGCGCATATTCGTCACGCTTGTATTCCTCATAGAGACGATACATTTCCCCCGGCAGCCCCCGCCGGACGACCTCACTCCCGGCCAGATGATCAAGCGCCTCACCCAGGCTCATCGGCAGACGGCGGACCTCTTTGCCCTCGGCCATGGCCTCATAGATATTGCGCTCTTCGGGCTGGCCCGGATCAAGGCTGTTCTCCAGGCCGTCATCCATCGCCGCCAGCAATGTTGCCCCCATCAGATACGGATTGACCATCGAATCGACCGAGCGGTATTCAAACCGCCCCGGCGCCGAGACCCGCAGACCGGTGGTGCGGTTCTGAAAACCCCAGTCGGCAAAGACCGGTGCCCAAAAGCCGGTATCCCACAGCCGCCGGTAAGAGTTCACCGTCGACGCCCCGATCGCCGTCAGCGCCTGAAGGTGCTGCACCACGCCGCCGATTGCCTTCAGCCCCTCTTTGCCCGGCATCTGCGGGTCATCGGTATCGGGCATAAAGGTGTTCTCGCCGCCCCGGACATACATGTAGTTTTCCTCCATGCCGGGCAGGTCTTCGCGATCATTGCCGCATCTGGAAAAGTGGTCATCGCCGCCGCGCCACAGGCTCATGTTGTGGTGACAACCGGAGGCCGACACGCCCATGAACGGCTTGGTCATAAAGCAGGCGAAAATGCCGTGTTCCCGCGCCACCTGCGCGCAAATCTGGCGATAAGTGGTCAGGCGGTCGGCATTGCGCAGCACATCATCGAACATCCAGTTCAGTTCAAGCTGTCCGGGGGCGTCCTCGTGATCACCCTGGATCATGTCAAGCCCCATCCGGCGGGCATAGCGGATCACCTGCATCGACACCGGACGCAGGCTTTCAAACTGGTCGATGTGATAGCAATAGGGTTTGGAATAGCCGTCGCGGGGCTTGCCGTTCTCATCGAATTTCAGCCACATCATTTCCGGCTCAGTGCCGATCCGCAGACGGGTGCCGTGCTTTTTCTCGAACGCCTCATGCAGGCGGCGCAGGTTGCCGCGACAGTCAGAGGTCAGATAGCCACCGGGATTTTCCCGCTCTTCGCGGTTGCGGAAAAGCGTGCAATACAGCCGCCCGATCTGCGGTGCCCAGGGCAGTTGCATGAAGGTCTCGGGTTCCGGGATGCCGACAAGTTCCGCCGCCTCAGGCCCATAGCCCAGATAATCCCCGGCCCGGTTCTGGAACAGGTTCACCGTTGCGCCATAGACAAGCTGAAAGCCCTTCCGGGACACGGTTTCCCAGTGGTCCGCCGGAATGCCCTTGCCCATGACCTTGCCGGTGATCGACACGAATTGCAGGTAGAGATACTCGATCCCCGCCCGGTCGATCATTTCGCGAACCTGCCTGACTTTCTCGTCACGCCCCGGCGCGTCTACAAATCTTTCAAGATCGGTTTCAGCCACTTTTCTTTCTCCTTGTCTGGTGATTCATTTCCCAGGCCGCGCGCCCCGAACCGGCATCCGCCCGGCCCGGAACAAAGGTCACAGCATCGGCGCGACCGAAAAAAGTGACGGGAAAAGCCATGTCTCTCCCTGTTGGTTTGCTGTTGCGCTTTCAGATGAACGCGCAAGAATCCTGTGTCCGAACTAAAACCGATTCAAACCAATAATCAACCTTTTTTGAGCCAATATGATTGCAATATTCAAATAAGGCCCTATATTGGCCCAATATTGGTTCAGTTTTGCAAGGCAATGCGATGAACAAATTAGGAGCAGTGGATATTGCGACGGTCCTGCGCCGGGAAATCGCCAAGGGCGGGTATCAGAAGCATGACCGGTTGCCTTCTTCGCGGCGGCTCGCCGAAACCTATGGCGTGGCGCGCAACACTTTGCGCGAGGCGCTCAGGCATCTGGAGCGCGAGGGCCTGCTGGAAACCCGGCCCGGAAGCGGCACATATGTGCGGTATCAGCCGGACAACAGCACGGTGCCGGTGATCGAGAGCGCCAACCCGCTTGAGCTGATCGACGCGCGGTTTGCCCTTGAGCCGCATATCTGCCGCCTGGGTGTGCTGCACGGGCGGCGCGAGCATTTTCAGACGCTTGAAGCCCTGTGTGAGAGCATGGAGCAATCGGTTGATGACCCGCTGGCATTTGCCGAATCGGATACGGAGTTTCACCGGGTTCTGGCCTCTGCCACCCGCAACAACCTGCTGATCTGGATCATCGGGCAGATCAACGCGGTGCGGTCGATGGATGAATGGATGCGGATGCGCCACCTGACGCTGGGGCCGCAGATCATCGCCCAGTATAATGTGCAGCACCGCCTGATTCTGGAGGCAATTCGCGCGCGGGAGCCGGAGCGCGCGGCCAATCGGATGAAAGAGCATCTGGAAACCGCACGCCTGTCGCTGACCCGCGCGGCGGATACCTGACGCCGGGGGTGCTGTATCCTTTCGTCGGGCCATTGCCGGTAAGCAGGATTTGGTTGCAGCCCGCGCGCCGCGCAGTTTACAAGAGGAGCAACTCTTTGCAGGATCGCCCGTCGCTGACCTCTTTATCAATCGGATGAGCGCTACTAGGGGCGAGGTGTGCGAATACAGAGGGGGGTGATATTATGAGTGACGGCGCGACAGCGGCATTTCCACAATCCCGCATTCCCGTGGTCAACGTCGCTTCTGTCCCCCAACGCAGCCCGCTGCGCTATCCGGGCGGAAAGACATGGCTGATCCCCCACATCAGGGACTGGTTGCACCGGACTGAGCCGGAAATATTGATCGAGCCATTCGCGGGCGGCGCGGTTGTATCCCTGACCGCTGTCATGGAAGGGCTTGCACCCTGCGCCGTGATGATCGAAAAGGATAGCGACGTGGCGGCCTTCTGGAGGGCGGCTATCGAACACGGCGCGACCCTGAGCGAATGGGTGAGGCGATTCGATCCCACCCGTGAAAACCTCGAAAAGATAGAACGCCGGAATCCCCGCACAGTTGAGGAACGCGGTTTCAGAACTCTGGTTCTGAATCGCACCCGACGGGGCGGGATACTTGCGCCCGGCGCATCCTTCAGCAGGCACGGGGAAAACGGCAAGGGCCTGCTGTCCCGGTGGTATCCTGAAACGCTTGCGGCACGGTTGGAGACAATCGGCAAATATAATGACCGCATTATCTTCCACGAAGGCGACGGAATGAAGATTCTGCCGGAACTCCTGCGCGAATGGGGGCGGCGCGCGGCTGTCTTCGTTGATCCGCCCTACACCGCCCAAGGAGGCAAGAAAGCTGGCAGGCGGCTCTATCGGCATTCCGAGATCGACCACGCCGCGTTGTTCAAAATGCTGCATGAGCATGAGGCCAATTTCCTGATGACCTATGATGCCGCGCCGGAAATCGTCCGCCTTGTGCGCCGGTATGGTTTTGACGCGGTTTGCCTGGCAATGAAGAACACCCATCACAATCGCATTCCCGAACTGGTCATCACCCGAGAGAGCCAATTCGCATGACAGAGCGGTATGGAATTGCCGAATGGTTCGGTGAGCGGTTCGATACGATGTCGCCATCGCGCAGGCGGGAATTGGCGCAGGCGGCGCTTGGTCATGCGCCACAGCCTTGTTGTCCGTTTCAGGGCGGTAAACCGAAATGCGGTAAGAAAGGTGGTGTCTGTTCGATTCGGTCAGGGCATAAAGGTCCGGTCATCACCTGCCCGCGCCGTTTTGACGAAAATGACCTGATCCCGAATTGGCTCAGCCGGATTGTCGGCTTCAGCGATGCTTATCTTGCGCGCGAGGTGCCTTTCATGCGCTCGCCATCGACCGGGCGCGCGGCGGGAAGGATAGACATTATTGTGTCCGGGGACAGTGCAGCCACCACATGGTTCGGGCTTGAAATACAAGCGGTGTATTTTTCCGGCAAGGGGATGCAGGCCGATTTCGAGTTGCTGAGCACAAATGACGATGAGATGCCACCGGCACCAACCGCGGTCAGAAGGCCGGACTGGCGGTCATCAAGCGCGAAACGCCTCATGCCCCAGCTTCAGGTAAAGGGGCCAACGCTGCGACGGTGGGGAACGAAGCTCGCTGTGGCTGTTGATCTTCCGTTCTTCGAGGCAATCGGCGGCCCCTTTACCTGAAGCTGGGGCAGATAGCGGGAAAGACATGATCGGCGTCCTGCCCGGCTGAGCGAATTTGCAAAGGTTTTTACGGGGTTCTGTTGCGGCCCCTGCGCCGGGCGGTTTAGGAAAGGCCGTGCTCTGTCGTGGTTCGGTTATGCGGTTCATCAGGTCAGTTCTCAGTGCGGCGTTTCTTTTTTCCGGCTGTGTCATGTCACCGGAAATTGATACCGCTATCAGTGCGGGCGGGCGCAATGCGGCTTATCCCGCCCTGTTGATCTCTGCCGAGGTCGCGGCCATTGCGGATGCGGCAGGCGGCACCACCACCGCCACCATCGCCCCCACTGCCCCCCCGGACACGGACGAGCGCCGCGCCAAAGCCCTGCGCGCACGGGCGGCACGCCTGCGCGCCCCGGTGCTCGACCCGGCAACCAAACAACGATTGCGCGCCGCCGAGACCCGGCAAGCCGATTGATCCCGCCCCGCTTTCCCGCTAACACCCCCCGGACACCGCCCCATAACCCCCACCTGCCCGACGACGGAGCACACCCCATGACCCACCCCCTTCGCCTTGGTATCGCCGGTCTGGGCACGGTTGGCGTCGGCGTCGTCAGCATCATTCGCCGGAAAACTGCGCTCTTGTCCGCGCGCGCCGGGCGACCGATCACCATCTCTGCCGTCAGCGCCCGCAGCCGCAACAAGGACCGGGGCGTCAGCCTTGACGGTTACGCATGGGAGGACGACCCGGTTGCCCTGGCGCGGCGCGACGATGTGGATGTGTTTGTTGAACTGATGGGCGGCAGCGACGGCCCGGCCAAGGCGGCAACCGAGGCCGCCCTCGCCGCTGGCAAGGACGTGGTGACGGCCAATAAGGCGATGCTGGCCATCCACGGCCACACGCTGGCAGAGCGCGCAGAGGCAGAGGGCCGCGTGATCCGCTTTGAGGCCGCCATCGCCGGGGGCATCCCGGTGGTGAAGGCGCTGAGCGAAGGGCTGGCCGGGAACAGTGTCACCCGGGTCATGGGGGTGATGAACGGCGTCTGCAACTATATCCTGACCCGGATGGAAAGCGCCGGTCTGCCCTATGCGGAAGTGTTCGGAGAGGCCGACAGGCTGGGCTATCTGGAGGCCGACCCGACGCTGGATGTCGGCGGCATTGACGCCGGGCACAAATTGGCATTGCTGGCCGCCGTTGCCTTTGGCGTCCGGGTTGGTTTCGATGATGTGGAGCTGGAAGGCATTGACCGGATTTCTGTTGAAGACATCGGGCAGGCCCGTGACCTCGGCTATCGGATCAAGCTGCTCGGGGTGGCGCAGATGACCGCGCGGGGGCTGGAGCAGCGGATGTCGCCCTGTCTGGTGCCTGCGGGCTCTCCGCTGGGGCAACTGGAAGGCGCAACCAACATGACGGTGCTGGAAGGCGACGCGGCGGGGCAGATCGTGCTGCGCGGGGCGGGCGCGGGCCAGGGGCCGACCGCAAGCGCGGTGATGGCGGATGTGATCGACATCGCGCGGGGCTGTCGCATTCCGGTCTTTGGCCAACCGGCGGCGACGCTGAAAAGGGCGCAACCGGCAAAGTCGGTCGCCCCCGCCGCCTATTACCTGCGTATGGCCTTGCAGGACAGGCCCGGCGCTCTGGCCAGAATCGCCACCGTTCTGGGCGAGGCAGGCGTGTCCATCGACCGGATGCGCCAGTATGGGCATGACACGCCGACGGCGCCGGTTCTGATTATCACCCATGAAACCACCCGCGATGCGCTGGATCGGGCGCTTGACGGGCTGGGCCGGACCGGGGTTTTGGAAAATGATCCGGTGGCGATACGGATCGAAAACGTCTAGGCCCGGTCTGTCGCCGTGCGGCGTTTTGCGGGCGGCCCGCACTTTTCCACCGATCAACAGGGGTTTTTGATGGCAGGACAACAGGACTTTCAGGACCGGATGCTTTCTCTGGGTCTGGCGCGGGTGTCAGAGGCCGCGGCAATGGCCGCCGCACCGCTGGTCGGGCGCGGAAACGAAGAGGCAGCGGATCAGGCCGCCGTGAACGCCATGCGCGCGCAGTTGAACATGCTGGAGATCGCCGGTGTCGTTGTCATCGGCGAGGGCGAACGCGACAATGCGCCGATGCTCTATATCGGCGAGGAGGTCGGCACCGGCACCGGTCCGCAGGTGGACATTGCGCTTGACCCGCTGGAGGGCACGACGCTGACCGCCAAGGACATGCCGAATGCGCTGACGGTGATTGCGATGGGGCCGCGCGGGTCGATGCTGCACGCGCCGGACGTTTATATGGACAAGCTGGCCATCGGGCCGGGCTATCCGCCGGGGCT
>JPPB01000265.1 GCA_001483205.1 alpha proteobacterium 3107 | reverse complement strand
CGCCGGGCAGGTGTCTCGCCGCGACAGATGCGCGAACACCCCGAAAGGCCGCGTCCGGCCCGCACGGGTCGGCGCGGCCCGGCGTTCCGCCGGGCGGGACGGGTTGGCCACCGATGCGCCCATATGCAGAGGTCTTGGCCCCGCAAATCAGGCCATACCTTACCCGCGGGTAAGGTTGAGGCTTATCCGCGGATAAGGGCAGCATCTCTGACATATAATATAACACCGTAAAATCGATCACGGCCTCTAACCCCGGTCCTGTCAGGGCGCTGTTGCAGGGATGTAAGCGCTTTCACCGAAAATGTAAGCCCTTACATTCCGGGAAAGAGGCAAAACCCGCGCCCGGCCTGCATGGGGGGCAAACCCGCCCCGGACAGGCCGGACGCGGCCTTTCGGAAGACCTCTGCATATGGGCGCATCACTGGCCAACCCGTCCCGCCCCCTTTTCCGGTCCGGCCCCCACCCCCCGCCTGCCACCGGACGAAGTGACAACGCCGGCGATTTCCTCTATGAGGGGCCGCAAGCAGGCAAAGCCCCCCGACGGCAGGATGCAAAGCGGAGCGTGCGACATGATGGTCCGGACAGAGGCCCTTTGGTCAGCATTGCCGCTGCCTGCGCTGCACATTGACGCGGGCGGCAGGATCAGCGCGGCGAATCCGGCGGCAGAGGCCTTCCTCAATCGCTCGCAAAAAGCCCTGCTCGGCAGCGCATTTGCGGACCACGCGGGCGGCGGCCAACGATTATCCGCCGCACTCCGCCGGGTCATCGACGGGCGCGCGCCGCTGACGGTTCACGACCTGACACTCCGCCCGCCGGGGCGCGGGGAACTCCGCTTCAGGGCAGAGCTTTCACCCCTTGACGGCGACGACGGCACCCCGGCAACGCTCCTGCTGCTGCTCCCCCCCGCTGATGAGGCCCGCGACAAGGGCCATGGTGCGGCACCCGGCCCCGCCGCCCGCTCTGCCATCGGTCTGGCCGACATGCTGGCCCATGAAATCAAGAACCCGCTGGCCGGGATCACCGGGGCGGCGCAGCTCCTGTCGATGTCGCTCGGCGAAAGCGGGCAGGAACTGACCGATATGATCGTGTCGGAAACAAAACGCATCTCGAGACTGCTGGAGCGGGTAGAGCAATTCGGCAACCCGCTGTCGCCCGACAGCCGCCCGTTCAACCTGCACGACGTGCTGGACCGGGCGCGGCAATCCGCACTGCTCGGCCTTGCCCCGAATGTGCCGATCCCCGAGGAATATGACCCGTCCCTGCCGGAGGCAATCGGCGACCCGGACCAACTGTTGCAGGTGTTTCTGAACCTGCTGAAAAACGCGGCAGAGGCGGTCGGGAACACCAAGGGCGGCACCATCCGTATCCGCAGCCGCTATGACCACGGCCTGCGGGTGCAGGATGATCTGGGGCGGATGCGGCCCGCGCCCTTGTGCGTGGACATTATCGACAACGGCCCCGGCGTGCCCCCCGACATCGCCGGGGCGCTTTTCACCCCCTTTGTTTCTGGCCGGGAAAACGGTGTCGGCCTCGGGCTGGCACTGGTCAACAGAATCGTCAGCGGCCATGGCGGTCAGGTTGCCGTCGAGAGCAGACCCGGCCATACCGTCTTTACCGTTTCCCTTCCCGCGGCCCCCGGAAAGACAGGAAAAAGTGCATGGACGGAACCGTATTGATCGCCGATGACGACCGGACCATCCGAACGGTGCTGAGCCAGGCGCTGAGCCGGGCGGGGTGCCGGGTTCATGCGACCTCTTCCCTTCTGACCCTCTTGCGCTGGGTGAACGAGGGCAAGGGCGATCTGGTGATCACCGATGTGGTGATGCCGGACGGAAACGGGCTGGAGATCATTCCCCAAATCGCGCGGGAGCGTTCTGACCTGCCGGTGATCGTCATCTCGGCGCGAAACACCATCCTGACCGCGATTCAGGCGGCAGAGGCGAAAGCGTTCGACTATCTGCCCAAGCCGTTCGACCTGCCGGAACTGATGCGCAAATCGGCCCGCGCGCTGGCCCGCAAGACCATCCCCGGCAGAGAGGCTGCACCGCCGGCACAGGCGCGCACGGATACATTGCCGCTGGTGGGGCGTTCGGCCCCGATGCAGGCGCTCTATCGCCGGATCGCACGGGTGATGAACGCCGATATTCCGATCCTGATCAGGGGCGAGAGCGGCGCGGGCAAATCCCTGATTGCCAAAACAATTCACGACCTGAGCGAGCGCGGCCCGCATCCGTTTGTCATCGTTGATGCCGCCGTCGGCGCGGATGTCGCCGCCTTGCGCGACCGCGCGGCACAGGCGCGGGGCGGGACGCTGCTGATTGATGAGGTGTCCGATTTCGGCCCCGAGGCGCAGGCGCTGACGGTGCGGTTGCTTGATGCCTTGCCCCGGCCTGCGCCACGGGTGATCACCGCCAGCCGCGCCGATTTGCGGGTGTGCCTGTCGGATGGCGGGTTGCGCGATGATCTGTTCTACAGGCTGGACGGGGTTGCGCTGAGCGTTCCGGCCCTCTGCGAAAGGGTCGAGGACATCCCGCTGCTGATCGAGCATTTCATGGCCCTTGGCCGGGAAGAGGGGCTGAGGCCGCGCCGGATGAGCGATGAGGCGGTGGCCTTTGCGCGCGGGTTTCGCTGGCCCGGCAATGTGCGGCAACTGGCATACGCGGTGCGCAACCTGACCATGACCGGCGGCGACGACCCGGTGACGGTGGCAGAGATCGGCGCGGCGACAGGGGGCGGGGCCGGGGGCGCGGGACCGGGCGGCGGCGGTGGCGAAGGGGACGAAATGCTGAGCGCGACCATCGAACGCCACCTGCGGCGTCATTTCGGCCTGCACGGGGACGGGGAGCTGCCCTCGCCGGGGCTGTATCAGCGAATCCTGCGCGAAATAGAGCGCCCCCTGATCGAAATTTCACTCGATGAAACCGGCGGAAATCAGGCCAAATGCGCGAATTTACTGGGAATTAACCGCAATACCTTGCGCAAGAAGATGAAAGAGCTGGATATTCGCGTGACACGCCGCCGCAAGTTGATGTAAATAGGCAACATAAGGGTGGCCAACAGGGATCAATACAGCCGCCGCCATGGGGTGCGGCGCGGTGTATTGGCGGCACCATAATATGAGGTCGGTCCGTGCCGAGCTTGGCAAGACGAGCAACATTAGACAGGCTGCTGCGTTTGCGCAGACAGCGCGCGCTTCAGAATTTCGCCACTCTGGGGCTGGTGATTCTCGGCCCGGTGCTGGCGGTATCGACTTTTATGGTCCTCGGGCCGCTCAATCAGGGCGGCAACACGCTTACCCTGCGGCTGATCCTTCTGGCCGATATGATCTATATTCTGGTCGTGGCCGCGCTTGTGCTGCACCGGGTGGCGCAGATGGTGTCGGCCCGGCGCGCCAAATCCGCCGGTTCCCGGCTGCATTTGCGCCTGACCGGGGTTTTCGCCTTTGTTGCGCTGATGCCCACGGTGCTGGTGGCGATTTTTGCCGCGATCACGGTGAATTTCGGCCTTGAGGGCTGGTTTTCCGACCGGGTGCGGCAGGTTGTCGGCACGTCCCTTGCCGCCGCCGAGGCTTATGAGGCCGAACACCGCCGTGACCTGACCCAGGATGCCGAGGCACTGGCGGCCTATCTCAATACCGCGCGCAACGTCAATTTCCTTTTACCTGACAGTGATTTGCGGCAAATTCTTACACAAGGTCAGGCGCTGGTGCAGCGCGGGCTTCGCGAGGCCTTTGTCATCGACGGTGGTGCCGGTATCCGCGCCCGGGGGGAACGCTCTTACCTGTTCGATTTCGAGGCCCCGCAGACGGAACAGATTGCCCGTGCCAAAACAGGCGAGACCGTCATCATTCAGGATTGGGACAACAATGAGTTCAGGGCGCTGGTGTCTCTGGACGGGTTTGCCGACCGGTTGCTGTATGTCAGCCGAGAGGTGGACGGCGACATCCTGAACCTGCTTGATGAGACTCAGGAAACGGTCCGCCTCTATCAGCAGCTTGAAAGTGAGCGCGGGCGGTTGTTGTTTGAGTTCGGCCTGCTTTATCTGGGGTTTGCGGTGATCCTGATCCTTGCGGCGGTGTGGCTGGGGCTGTGGTTTGCGGAACGGCTGTCGCGCCCTGTCGGGCGGCTGGCCGGGGCGGCGCAGCAAGTGGGGGCGGGCGATCTGGACGTGCAGGTGATCGAGGAAGAGGGCGACGACGAGATTGCCATGCTCGGGCGGCTGTTCAACCGCATGACCCGGCAGTTGAAGATGCAGCGCCAGACCTTGCTGGAGAACAACCGCAGCACCGAACGGCGCCGACGGCTGTTTGATTCGGTGCTGGGATCGGTGACCGCCGGGGTGATCGGCATTGACGCCGAGGGGCAGGTGACGTTCGTCAACCGCTCTGCCGAGCGGCTTTTGCGTCTGCCGGAGACCCGCGGGCCGGAAGACCTGCGCATCCTGGTGCCGGAATTTATGCCTCTGTTCAAAAAACTGCGGGGGGTGTCCGGCGAGGTCATGCAGCAGGAAATCCCCCTGACCCGAAGGGGAAAGCTGGAAAACCTGCTGGTCAGAATATCCACCCGCCGCAATGCTTCCGGGATGCTTGAGGGATATGTGATTGCCTTTGATGATGTGACTGATCTGGTATCCGCGCAGCGGCTGGCGGCGTGGGGGGATGTCGCGCGCCGGATTGCCCATGAAATCAAGAACCCGCTGACGCCGATACAGTTGTCGGCAGAGCGGTTAAAGCGCAAGCTGGCCCCGGTGGTGGGGGACCATTCCGAAGCCCTGGACCAGTATACCGGGGTGATTATCCGGCAAACCGACGGCCTGCGCCGCATCGTGGATGAATTTTCACAATTTGCCCGTATGCCTCAGCCGGAAATCCGCCGTTGCGATTTGCGCCCGATTGTCGAGGATGCGGTTCTGCTGCACCGCGCCGCGCAGGACGCAACCGCGATCACACTGGAGATGCCGGGGGAGCCGGTTATGGTCAGGATTGACCAGAACATGGTCTCTCAGGCTTTGACAAACTTGATCAAGAACGCCTTGGAAGCCATTGAAAATAAAGTGGATAACTCGGATGATGCCGGGTTTTCAGGCGAGATTCGCGCCCGGCTTGCCCTGTCCGGCGGGCAGGCGCGTCTGAGCATTGCCGACAACGGCCCCGGCCTGCCCGAAGACCGGGCCAGACTGTTCGAGCCTTATGTGACGACGCGGGACAAGGGCACCGGGCTGGGGCTGCCGATTGTCCGCAAGATCATCGAAGAGCACGGCGGGGCGCTGGAACTGGTTGACGCCGAAATCTTTGCCGACAACCGCCATCGCGGGGCCTGCGCCATCGTGACGCTGAATTGTGACGACACAGACACAGACACAGGCCCCGCCATCCGGGGCGCGAACGGCCCTGAAAGTGGAGTAAGTGATGAATGACATTCTGATCGTGGACGATGAGCGCGACATTCGTGCGCTGGTCGCGGATATTCTGAGGGATGAGGGCTATGACACCCGCGTCGCCGGATCGTCCGAAGAGTGCATGAGGGAAATCACCGACCGCCCGCCGTCGCTGATGATCCTGGATATATGGCTGAAAGACAGCCATATGGACGGCATCGACATTCTGAAAATCGTGAAACGGGACATGCCCGAGGTTCCGGTGGTGATCATCTCGGGCCACGGGAATATCGAGATCGCCGTCGCCGCCATCAAGCAGGGCGCGTATGATTTCATCGAAAAGCCGTTTAATATCGACCAGTTGCTGGTGGTGATCGGGCGCGCGATGGAGGCATCCCGTCTGCGGCGCGAAAACACCAAACTGCGGCGGCGCGACGATATGCACTGCGACATGATCGGCATGAGCGCCGCCTTCAGGGCCTTGAAATCGCAGCTTGACAAGGTAACGCGGTCAAACGGGCGGGTGATGCTGACCGGCCCGGCGGGCGCGGGCAAGGAAGTGGCGGCGCGCTATATCCATGCCAACTCTGACCGCGCCGGTTTTCCCTTCATCACCGTCAGCTCTGCCTCTGTCGAGCCGGAACGGATGGAGGAAGTGCTGTTCGGCAGGCAGGGGTCCGACGGGGTGGCGGAACCGGGGTTGCTTGATCAGGCCAATGGCGGCGTCATCTATTTTGACGAGGTTGCGGATATGCCCGCGGGCACCCAGTCCAAAATCCTGCGTGTGCTGGTGGAACAGTCGTTTCAGCCGGTGGGGGGGGCAGACAGCCGCCATGTGGATGTGCGGGTTATATCGGGCACCAACAAGGACTTGCTGAGCGAAATCCGGGCGGAGCGCTTTCGTGAAGAGCTGTATCACCGCCTGAATGTGGTGCCGATAATCGTGCCGTCGCTGGAAGAACGGCGCGAGGACATCCCGCATCTGGCCCGCCATTTCATCACCCAGTTCAACAAGGGGCAGGGGTTGCCCCTGCGGGAACTGTCCGTCGATGCAGAGACGCTGTTGCAGACCATGATCTGGCCGGGCAATGTGCGTCAGTTGAAGAATGTGCTGGAGCGGGTGCTGATCCTCGGAGCGGACGGCGGACCGATTGAGGCCCATGAACTGCCCCAGCAGAGCGAGGGGGCCGGGGGCAATGATGGCCGGGTCGTGCTGTCCGGCGCAGTCGCGATGCTGCCCCTGCGCGAGGCACGGGAATTGTTCGAGCGCGAATATCTGATGACCCAGATCAACCGCTTTGGCGGCAATATCAGCCGGACGGCGAACTTCATCGGCATGGAGCGCTCTGCCCTGCACCGCAAGCTGAAATCTCTGGGTGTGGTGACGGCGGTCAGGGCGGGCGCGCGGATCGCCCGGATCGATGCCGAGGCCGAAACCACCGAAATGCTGTGAGCCACCCATGGAATTGACCCGCGCCGGGGGGCTGCCATGAATGGCCCCGGCACATCCGAAGGAGCGTGAAATGAAGGTCATTATTTGCGGGGCGGGGCAAGTCGGCTGGCAGATTGCGCGCCATCTTTCGGGCGAAAAGAACGACGTGACGGTGGTGGATAATAACCCGGCGCTGGTCCGCCGGGCCACCGACACGCTGGATGTTCAGGGGATTGCCGGGTTTGCCTCTTACCCCGACATTCTGGCGCGGGCGGGGGCGCGCGACGCCGATATGGTCATCGCGGCGACCCATTCGGATGAGGTCAATATGGTGACCTGCCAGATCGCGCATTCAGTGTTTTCGGTGTCGCGAAAGATCGCGCGTCTGCGGGCGCAGGCCTATCTGGAGGCGATCCATTCCGACCTCTACCGGCGCGAACATATGCCGATTGACGTGGTGATCAGCCCGGAGCGCGAGGTGGCGCAGGCGGCCCTGCAACGGCTGTCGGCGCCATCGGCTTTCGACACGGAAAGTTTCATGGACCATGAGTGTCAGCTTCTCGGGATCCGGCTTGATGACGACTGCCCGGTTCTGAACACCCCGCTTCGGCAACTGACAGACCTGTTTTCCACCCTCACCGCGGTTGTGGTCGGTGTCCGCCGGGAACAGGCGCTGTTTGCCCCGGACTCTGACGATCAGCTTTTCGCCGGGGACGAAACCTATGTCATCACCCCGACCGCAGACATCCCGCGCACGATGGAGGTTTTCGGCAAGGCGTCAAAGGCGCAGGACCGGGTGGTGATTGTCGGCGGCGGCAATGTCGGGCGCTCTGTGGCCAAGGCGCTGGAGACGCGGGCGCGGCGGGTGCGCGCCAAGATCATCGAACGCAACCGGGAGCGCGCCGAAACCGCCGCGGACAGTCTGGAAAGAACCATCGTCCTTTACGGGGACGGCATGGACCGGGACTTGCTGAAAGAGGCCGGGATTGAACAGGCAGACGCGGTTCTGACGGTCACCGATGATGACAAGACCAATATGCTGGCGGCGGTGCGCGCCAAGTCAGCAGGCTGTCCGATGGCGATCTGCCTGATCAATGACCCGACGCTTGCGCCGCTGATGAAGCCGCTCGACATCAACGCCCATATCAACCCGCGCGCCACCACGGTCAGCTCGATCCTGCGGCACATCCGGCGCGGGCGGGTCAGGGATGTCTATTCCATCGGCGACGCCGAGGCCGAAGTGATTGAGGCCGAGGTTTTGTCCACATCACTTATTGCCGGTAATACACTGCGGGAAATAGATTTTCCAGAGGGCGTCCTGTTGGGAGCAATCCGCAAGGGCGGTAGGATCATCAGGCCGGAAGGCGACACCCGGATCGAGGAAGGCGACACAATCATCGTCTTTGCCCTCAGCGCCGATGTGCCCGAGGTGGAGCGGCTGCTCCAGGTCTCGATTGATTTCTTCTGAGCCATGGCCGCCCGCCTGCACTCTCTGCCGCTTTTTGTTGTCCTGATGGGCATCGGGGCGCTGGCCATGCTGGGGCCTGCGGTTTATGCCTTTTTTGCCGACGACCTGCACAGCGCCAGGGTGTTTCTTTACAGCGCGGTGCTGTTTTTCCTGCTCTCTGCCCTGATCGGCATCGCCACCATCAACAATCCGCGCCGCTCGGTCCTGCGCAGCCATCTGCTGGCCCTGCCGGGGGCCTATCTGCTGCTGCCGGTGATGCTGGCGGTGCCGTTCCACGAGGCGGTGCAGAACACCCGGTTTCTCAATGCCTATTTCGAGATGGTGTCGAGCCTGACGACAACCGGGGTGACCCTGTTTGACGATCCGGGGCGGATCGGAAACACGCTGCATCTGTGGCGGGCGATTGTCGGCTGGCTGGGCGGGCTGTTCATCTGGGTCAGTGCGATTGCCATTCTGGAGCCGCTGAACCTTGGCGGGTTTGAGGTGACGGCCTCGGGCGGCATCGGTGCCGTCGGGGGCAGCGCGGGGGCCTATCCTGCCCGGCGGCTTGGTCGCCATGCCATGAGGCTCGCCCCGGTCTATGCCGGGCTGACCGCCGCCTTGTGGCTGTTCCTGACCATTGTCGGCGAAGACCCGTTCGTCGCCCTGTGCCATGCCATGTCAACCCTGGCCACCAGCGGAATATCACCGCTTGCGGATTTGTCTGAAAGCACGGCGGGGCTGGCGGGCGAGGCGTTGCTGTTCGTCTTTTTCTTCTTTGCCATCTCTCGCCTGACTTTCGCGCCGGAAACCCAGCCGGACAGCCTCAGACGGCTGTCGCGTGACCCGGAGTTCAGGGTTGGCCTGTTATGCGTCCTGTGCGTGGCGGGCATTCTGTTCCTGCGTCACTGGGCGGGGGCTCATGCCATTGGCGAGCATAATAACCTCGCCGCCGCCCTTGGCGCATTATGGGGGGCCTTGTTCACCGTGCTGTCCTTCCTGTCCACGAGCGGTTTCGAGTCCGCAAGCTGGGATGCGTCAAGGGCGTGGTCGGGGCTGCCCGCGCCGGGGCTGATTCTGGTCGGGCTGGCGGCGATTGGCGGCGGGGTTGCGACGACGGCGGGCGGGGTAAAGCTCCTGCGCTTCTATGCGCTCTACAAGCACGGCGCGCGCGAGATCGAGCGCCTGATCCATCCGTCCTCTGTCGGGGGCAGCGGGTCAGAGGCCCGCCACCTGCGCAATCAGGGCGCTTACCGGGCGTGGGTGTTTTTCATGCTGTTCGCCCTGTCGGCGGCGCTGGTGATGGCGGCGCTGTCGCTGACCGGGCTGGGGTTCGATGAAAGCGTCATCCTGACGGTTTCGGCGCTTTCGACCACCGGGCCGCTGGCGGAAATTGCCACGGAATCGGGCAACCCCTATATCGGGCTGGGGGATGCGGGAAAGCTCATTCTGGGCGCGGCAATGATTCTCGGGCGGCTCGAAACCCTGGCCATTATCGCCCTGATCAGCCCGGAATTTTGGCGTTCCTGACCGAAAAGACCCCAAAACGGCGTGTCAACCGGGCGCGAACTGCGTGGTTTTGGGCAAACGGGCTGCATTTGGGGCTGGAATCTGCCGCCCGTAGCCCGCATATATTGCCGATATGCAAGACCTGCCACCCAATGGCAAACAAGAAAAGGCGATAGACCAATGGCTGCCGACAAACAAAACTTGCAGGATGCGTTTCTCAACTCTGTGCGCAAATCCAAGGTTCCGGTAACGGTGTTTCTCGTCAATGGTGTCAAGTTGCAGGGTGCCATCACCTGGTTCGACAATTTCTGTGTTCTGCTGCGCCGGGATGGTCAATCCCAGCTTGTCTATAAACACGCGATTTCGACCGTCATGCCGTCGCAACCGGTGAACCTGTATGAAGGTGACGGTCAGGCTGGTGACGGTCAGGATTGAGCACCGGCGGACATGAAGGGCAGACCCGTGCCTGGGTTTTGCACCCCGATTCGCAGTCCGGCCGCACCCGCCGGGATCCGGCTTTTGCGCTTGAGGAAGCCGCTGCGCTGGCCCGTGCCCTGCCGGGGATAGAGGTCGCGGGCGCTGAGGTCGTGCCGTTGCCGCGTGCCCGGCCCGGTCTTCTGTTCGGTGGCGGCAAGATCGAGGAACTCGGCGCGCGTTTCGATGACGCGGGGGTTGAGCTGGTCCTGATTGATGGCCCGCTGACCCCGGTGCAGCAGCGCAATCTTGAGCGCGCATGGCGGGTCAAGATTCTCGACCGGACCGGGCTGATCCTTGAAATCTTCTCGGACCGGGCGGCGACGCGCGAAGGGGCCTTGCAGGTCGAGATGGCGGCGCTGTCCTATCAGCGCACGCGGCTGGTCCGGGCCTGGACCCACCTTGAGCGCCAACGCGGGGGGTTGGGCTTTGTCGGCGGGCCGGGGGAGACCCAGATTGAGGCCGACCGCCGCGCCATCGACACCCAGATCGGCAGATTGCAGAGGCAACTGGCGAAAGTGGTCAAAACCCGCGCCCTGCACCGCTCTGCCCGGACACGGGTGCCCTATCCGCTGGTTGCCCTTGTCGGATACACCAACGCCGGAAAGTCCACGCTGTTCAACCGGCTGACCGGGGCAGAGGTGATGGCAAAGGATATGCTGTTTGCCACCCTTGACCCGACCATGCGCGCGGTCCTGCTGCCCTGCGGACAAAAGATCATCCTGTCGGACACGGTGGGGTTTGTGTCTGACCTGCCGACACAGCTTGTTGCCGCGTTCAGGGCGACGCTGGAGGAAGTGCGCGCCGCTGATCTGATCCTGCATGTGCGTGATATTTCGCATCCCGATACGGAGCATCAGGCGGCGGCGGTCGAAAGCGTTCTTGCCGGGTTGGGGGTGACGGAAGAGACGCCGCGGCTGGAGGTGCGCAACAAGACGGACCTGTTGGCCGAGGAGGACCGGATCGCCACCGAGACCCTGGCGCGGCGGCGCGATGACATGATCGCCTTGTCAGCACTGGCGGGCAGCGGGCTGAAGGCGTTGCTTAAGACGGTTTCGGCGGGTGTGAGTGGCCGCAGGCGGCGGGCCGATCTGACCCTGGGGTTCAGCGAAGGCCGCAAGCGGGCGTGGCTGTTCCGGCAGGGGGTGATTGAGGCCGAGGAGCAGGTGAGGGACGGCTACCGCCTGCGGGTTTTGTGGTCTGACCGTCAGGCCCGCGCCTATCGGGGGCTTTGAGTGAGGCCCGGCGCGGGGACGGACCTTATCCGCGGGTAAGGGCAAGACCTCTCGCATAAGGCTGTATCGCCCCCCAAATGCCCCGCCCGGCGCTTGCGCCGGGCAGCGCCTGCCTGCCCCCCGGCAGGCGCTTATAGATGCTTCAATCTGTTGCAACATATGGACTTTATGGCAATGGCGTCGC
>JPPB01000264.1 GCA_001483205.1 alpha proteobacterium 3107 | reverse complement strand
GGCGGGCGCTGCCCGGCGCAAGCGCCGGGCGGGGTGGTTTGGGTGCTGATGCGCCAATATGCAGAGGTCATTTTACAGTGCTCAGGCCCTATCGCAAAAAGCGCCCGTCCAGGCAGGCGGCGGCCCGGCTACGCCATTATGCAGAAGTCTTATGCAAAGGTCTTTTCATACAAATATCATTCACACCCGGCGCGCCGGGATCAGCCCGCGCAGGGAGTTGCCGACGAAAATCGCCCGCGCCCGCCCCAGATCATCCGGGGTCAGATGCGCTTCCCGCGCCCGGCCTGCCCGCAACAGCTCTTCGCGCAGAATGCCGGGCAACAGCCCGTCCGACAGCGGCGGGGTCAGCAGCCCCTGCCCGCAATCGACAAAAAGACTGGTGATCGCGCCTTCACACAGATGCCCGTGTTCGTTCAGGAACAGGCGCTCATCGACCCCCGGCGGCAGGGTCGCCCGCGCCCGGTCATAAAGCGCGCGCCGGGTGGTCTTCATCCTCAGCCACCGGTCGCCGGAGCACAGCCGGTCCGGGGCGATGTCCACGCGCCACCCGGCAGCAGCAGGGCCAAGCGGCGCGACATCAAGCGCAAACCGCCCCCGCCGATCGAGCGTCAGCCGACAGCGCAGCGGTTCCGTCCCTGCCACCCGGTCGGTCATGCGCCGCGCCGCGCCCGCATCCCACGCCACCCCCAGCACCCGCGCCGTCCGCGCCATCCGCGCCAGATGCCGCTCCAGCCGCCGCGCGCCCGCGCCGGGCCACCAGCCAAAGGTCTCGATGATCCGGAACGCCTCATCCATCACCCGGCAGCCTCGCATAGCGCGCCTTCAGCAGCGCCTCTTCATATTCCGACGGCGCGGTGGAATCCCACACCACCCCGCCGCCCACATTCAGCCGCACCGCCCCATCCCCGAACAGGCTCAGCGTACGGATCGCCACGTTGAAGGATGACCGCCCGTCCGGCGCGCTCCACCCGATTGTCCCGCAATAGACCCCGCGCGGCTCCGGCTCCAGTTCGCGAATGATTTCCATCGCCCGGCGTTTCGGTGCCCCGGTGACCGACCCGCAGGGGAACAGCGCGCCCAGAATGTCGCCGGGACCGGTTCCGGGTTTCAGCCGCGCCCGGACACGGCTGACCATCTGATGCACGGTCGCGTAAGTCTGCACCCGAAAGAGTTCGGGGGTGCGCACTGAACCGGTCTCGGCAATTTTGGCCAGATCATTGCGCAGCAGATCGACGATCATCAGATTCTCGGCCCGGTTCTTGGCGTCACCGTGCAGCCACGCCCGCCGCGCGGCGTCCTCTTCGGGGGTCAGGCCGCGGGCAATGGTGCCCTTCATCGGCAGGGTCTCGATCACCCCCCCGGCGTCGGTGCGAAAGAAAAGCTCGGGCGAGCGTGACAGGATCACCGGCCCGACCCCGAGATCGGCAAAGGCCCCGTGTCCGACCGGCTGGCGCGCGGCGAGCCTGGCATAGAGCGTCTGCGCATCGCCCCCGGCGCGGGCCTGCATCGGGAAGGTGAGGTTGACCTGATAGGCATCGCCAGCCCCGATATACGCCTTCAGCCGGGCAAATGCTGCGGCATAAGACGCGCGGTTCCAAAGCACCTCGGGCGGGGTCAGCCGGGCGGTGCCCGATGGCGGCGGCGGGGGCGTTTCCGGCCCGTCAAACACCCCGAAGGCCAGCAGGGGCGTGTCGCGGTTGGCGTGCAGAAGCCCCCCAAGCCCCGGCATCAGCACATAGCCCAGTTCATAGCTGGCATATCCGGCGATCCAGTGCCCTTCGGCGCGGGCGCGGGAGAGTTGCGCCAGCGCCTCGGGGGTCTCGGCAGGGGTTTCGGCGACGATCAGCCGTCGGGGGGCGCGAAAGGCACAGGCGCGCCCGTCCGGGCCGTGGTCGAAATGTATGATCGGCGCTGGCAAGGGATTCGTCCGTCCGGGGGCTTCGGGCACGGGGTATAGCCGGAATCAGAGCCGGATGTCTGCGGAAAAGGCCCGCCCCGCCCAGTGGATTGTAAAGACCTCTCAATATTGGCTTGGGCAGGGCAGCCGCCTGCCTGGGCGGGCGCTTTTCGCGAAACTCCAAATTGGCGATGGTCTTGCCATAAAGCCCATACGCTCCAACAGGCTGAGACGTTTATAGCGCCTGCCGGGGGGTGAGGCCCGTCTCGGAAACGGTCCGGTGGACCGTTTCAGGGCCGA
>JPPB01000263.1 GCA_001483205.1 alpha proteobacterium 3107 | reverse complement strand
GGCCCGTCTCGGAAACGGTCCGGTGGACCGTTTCAGGGCCGAACGGGCGGAGCCCAATGACGGCGCGGCTTGGGCAGTTCCGCCGGGCGGGGTCAGGACCAGGGCTTGGACTCAAAATCCGGGCGTCAGGCTCACACCGCCGCCAAAAGGCACCCCAGTGCCCTGCGGTATGCAGAGGCAATCCGTGCCCGCCCCCGGTGTCGCCCGTCGCTGACCACATGACGGCCCGCCGCCCAGGTATCCGTCACCATGCGCCCGCCCCCGGCAAAGATCAGGCTATCAAGCAACCGGTCCCCGCGCCGGTGCGCAAGATGAACAGACCCGGCGTCAAGGGCAATCAGGTCCGCCCATTTGCCGACACTTATCGCCCCGCTGTCCCGCCCGGCGGCCTGCGCGCCCCCCTGCAACGCGGCCTCATAGAGCACCCTTCCGGCGGATCTGTCTGCATCCGCATACATCGCCCGCCCGGTATGTTTCAGGCGTTGCGAGTATTCGAGTGTGCGCAATTCCCCGGCCAGGGAAATGCGGATGTTGCTGTCGGACCCGACGCCGAAAACACCGCCATGCCGGGCAAAGCGCATCCCGTCGAAAATCCCGTCGCCCAGATTGCTTTCGGTGATCGGGCACAACCCGGCGACGGCCCCTGAACCGGCCAGCGCCCGCGTTTCCCCCGGCGACATATGGGTGCAGTGGATCAGGCACCAGCGTCCTGTGACATCGGCATTCGACAGCAACCATTCGACCGGGCGCGCACCGGTGGCGGCGCGAACTTCCTCAACCTCGGCGGGCTGTTCGGCGATGTGCATGTGGATGGGGCGGTCGGGGCGCAACCGGGCGACCTCGGCCAGCATGTCGGCATCAACCGCCCGCAGGCTGTGCGGCGCAACCCCGGTCAGACAATCCGCAGGCAATGTCCTGGCCGCCTGCTCTGCCCCTTCCAGCACCCGCCCGAAACCTTCCGGGTCATTGCCGAACCGGAGCTGCCCCGCCCCCAGAGGGCGCTTGTCGAGGCCACCATAGCAATAGAGAACCGGCAACAACGTCAGCCCTGCGCCGGTCTCTGCCGCTGCCGCCACAATCCGGGCCGACAATTCCGCCGGGGTGTCATAGGGTTTCCCCCCCGGCTGATGGTGCAGATAGTGAAACTCCGCCGAGGCCGCATATCCGGCCTCCAGCATTTCCATCTGCGCAAACGCGGTAATCGCCCCGACATGCTCCGGTGTCATCCGGTCGAGAAACCGATACATGGTTTCGCGCCAGGTCCAGAAACTGTCGGCAGGCCCGGCACCCCGGCGTTCAGTCAGGCCGGCCATCGCGCGCTGAAAGCCATGGCTGTGAAGATTGGTGAGGGCGGGCAGAATGATTGCCCGCGTTTCGGTATCGGCCGGGGGCGGGGTGTTGGCGCGCACCTCTTTGATACGCCCGTCCGCACCGATGCGGATCAGAACGTCATCCGCCCAGCCTGACGGCAGTAGGGCGGTTCCGGCGTGAAGGGTGGTTGTCTTCTGTCCGGTCATCGTATCGGTATCGTATCCCGGATGACGTGCCCGGCTTCAACCGGTTTTCGCGCCCCGGGGCGGGGAAAGTCACGGCCCGGCCATGCCCTGTGGCTCTGTCCGCATTACACCATGATTGAAAATCCCCCTTCTTGTTTCCTTTTTGTTAACGATAACCTCAATTTCTGCCATAATATCCGGGATTGGGCCCATTTTTGCCCGAATTTGTTGCAATATGATGAACCAGCGAAAGCAGGAGCGAATCAGGTCATGGACCGACTGACGGAAATGGAAGCCTTTGCCACGGTCGTGGACCAGGGGGGCTTTACGGACGCCGCCAGAAAGATGGGTATCTCCAAGTCTGCGGTCTCGAAACATGTCTCGTCGCTCGAGGCCCGGCTTGGCGCGCGGCTGCTCAACCGCACCACCCGGCGCGTCAGCCCGACCGAGATCGGCCTGGCCTATTACGACCGCGCCCGCCGGGTTCTGAATGACGCGGGCGAGGCCGACACGCTGGTCAGCGCGATGCAGTCCGCACCGTCGGGGCTGTTGCGCATCTCGGTTGCCACCGATTTCGGCGTCAATCACCTGTCGCCGATTCTGGGCGATTTCCTGCGGGAGTTCCCGGACATCACGGTGAACATGGTGCTGAATAATCGCTATGTGGAGCTGATCTCGGAAGGGTTTGATCTGGCGATCAGGATCGGCGAGCTTGAGGACAGCACCCTGCGCGCCCGCAAGCTGACCGAAACCACCAAGCGGATGATTGCCGCGCCGTCCTATTTCGCGGAGTTCGGACGCCCGGACAGAATCGACGACCTGAACGAGCACAAACTGCTGCATTATTCCAGTCTGGCCAACAATGCCGTCTGGAAACTGACCGCGCCCTCTGGCGAAAAAAGGCAGGTGCGCACTTCGGGGTGGCTGAGCGTCAATGACGGGCAGTCGCTGCTGAATGCCGCCATTTCGGGCCTCGGTATTGCCTATCTGCCGGGGTTTCTGTGTGCGGAGGCCCTGCGCAGCGGGCAGGTCGAAGAGGCGATCCCGGACCTGCCGAAGGAAACGTCCGGTATTTATGCGGTCTATCCGCCGGGCCGCTTCACCCAGCCCAAGGTTCGGGCGTTCATCGACTTTCTGGTCAAGCAGTTTGCCGACAAGGGGCCGGATGTGTGGTAGGGGCGGCGGCCCGCACATCTGAAAGACCTCTGAATATTGGCCCGGTCGGGCAGACGATTTGGCCAAGGATCAGCATACTGGCCGGTTGCAGTCCGCCCCGCTTGCGCTCATCCTGTCCGGGTGAGTCGATCGCGGGCACATCCCTCCCCTCTGAAAAAGGCCACGCCATGACCCTTGCCGGAAACTGGTCTTACCCGACCGCCATCAGGTTCGGCGCAGGCCGGATCACGGAACTGCCCGCCGCCTGTGCAGAGGCCGGGATCGAGAGGCCGCTTCTGGTCACCGACAAGGGCCTTGCCGGGCTGCCGATCACCCGGCAGACCCTCGACATCACAGAGGCCGCCGGGCTGGGCCGCGCGCTGTTCGCAGAGGTTGACCCGAACCCGAACGAACAAAACCTCTCGGCGGGCGTCGCCACCTACAGGGCGGGCGGGCATGACGGGGTGATCGCCTTTGGCGGCGGGTCCGGCCTTGACCTTGGCAAGATGGTCGCCTTTATGGCCGGTCAGACCCGCCCGATATGGGATTTCGAGGACATCGGCGACTGGTGGACCCGCGCCGACGCCGACGCCATCGCGCCCATCGTTGCCGTCCCCACCACCGCAGGCACCGGATCAGAGGTGGGCCGGGCGAGCGTGATCACCAATTCCGCAACCCATGTGAAGAAGATCATATTCCACCCCAAAGTCCTGCCCCGCGTGGTCCTCTGTGACCCGGAACTGACCACCGGCGTGCCCGCCGCCATCACCGCAGGTACCGGGCTGGATGCCTTCGCCCATTGTGTCGAGGCGTTTTCCTCGCCCCATTATCACCCGATGAGCCAGGGTATCGCGCTGGAGGGGATGCGGCTGGTTAAGGAGTATCTGCCGCGCGCCTTCAGGGATGGCGGCGATATTGAGGCCCGCGCGCAGATGATGGCCGCCGCCGCCATGGGCGCGACCGCCTTTCAGAAGGGCCTGGGGGCGATCCACGCCATGAGCCACCCTGTGGGCGCGCATTTCAACACCCACCACGGAACCACCAATGCGGTCTGTATGCCTGCGGTGCTTGCGTTCAACGCGCCTGCCATCGCCGGGCGGTTCGCAACAGTGGCGGCTTATCTGGGCATCGGGGGCGGTTTTGACGGGTTTTGCGCTTTCGTGCAGGCGCTGAATGATGGTCTGGGTATTCCGCGCAGGCTGTCCGATCTGGGCGTGACCGAGGCGTCGATCCCTGATCTGGTCAGGGGGGCGATTGCCGATCCGTCCTGTGGCGGCAACCCGGTGGAGCTGACAGAGGACGCTCTTGACGGCCTGTTCAGGGCGGCCCTGTAGGCCCCCGGACAGGTTCGCAGGTGGTGTTGGGTGTGCCGCTGCTGATTCAGTCAGGTCGCACCGGGTCCGCAGGGGGGGGGCGCGCCGCTCACCCCATTGAGGGGTGAGGCGACGCGGCCCGGTCTTGCGACCGGGCGTGCTGTTTGGCTGTCTATGCGCCATTATGTGAGACCTCTGCATAAGGCTGTATCGCCCCCCAAATGTCCCGCCCGGCGGAACGCCGGGCAGCGCCCGCCCCGCCCCACGGCGGGCGCTTCGCTTCCGCCAGGTCGGGCGCTGCCCTCACCAGTCTTGTGAAACCCATCACCCATGTCTCTGCCGGACCCGGACATTATGCGAGAGGTCTCTGTCATAAATTTCACACTGTCACGCCCTGTCCCTCTCGCGCTACAATACCGGCAGCCCGCCAATACCGGCACCAGACCCGTTCCCCGTCGGGAGGCCCCAGTGAACACGCACCACCTGTCATCCGTCATGGACGCGCTCCCCGCCGCGATGCTGCTGATCGGGGATGATGAGCGCATTGAGGCCGTCAACAGGCGCGCGACCGCCCTGCTCGGGGGGGATTTCACCGGACGCCACCATGTCACGGCCCTGCGCCAGCCTGCCCTGCTCGATGCCATCGACGCCGTGCTGAGCGGCGGGGCCGCGCGGGACGCCCCCTTTCAGGGAAACGACGCCGGGCAGGAGACATCCTATCGCGCCCATTGTGCGCCGGTGCTGCGCGAGGGCGCGGGCACCGCCGTGATGGTCAGTTTCAGCGACACCACTGACCTGCAAACCGCCGATCGGATGCGCCGGGATTTCGTCGCCAATGTCAGCCACGAATTGCGCACCCCGCTGACCGCTCTGCTCGGGTTCATCGAAACGCTCAGAGGCCCGGCGCGGGACGACAAAGCGGCGCAGGACAGGTTTCTCGCCATTATGGAAGACGAGGCGGGCCGGATGAACCGGCTGGTCCGCGATCTGCTTTCCCTGTCAAGGGTCGAGGAGCTTGAGCGCCGCCGCCCCGCCGGAACGGTCAATATCAGCACCATCGTTCAGAGCGCGGTGACGGCCCTGCGCCTGCTGGCAGAGCAAGAGGGCGTCCGGCTGCATGTCGCCATGCCCGCGCAGATCACGCCGGTTGTCGGCGATGCCGATCAGCTTCAGCAGGTGATCACCAATCTGGTCGAGAATGCCGTCAAATACGGGCGGAAGGGCGGGGCGGTCTCGGTGCAGGTGACAGAGGTGCAGGACGCGGCGGGCCTGCGCGGGCCGGGGGTGCGCATCGACGTGACCGATACCGGCGAGGGGATTGCCGAGAGGCATCTGGCGCGTCTGACCGAGCGTTTCTATCGCGTGGACCCGCACCGGTCGAGAGAGCTGGGCGGCACCGGCCTGGGGCTGGCAATCGTCAAGCACATCGTCAACCGCCACCGTGGCCGCCTGCGCATCCGCAGCGCACCCGGAAAGGGCAGTTGTTTCTCGGTGGTGTTGCCGGTGGACTGAAAAGACCTCTGTATAATAGCCAAGCCGGGCGGGACAAGTTGGCCGCTGATATGCCATTATGCAGAGGTCTTTAATAGCGCATTGGCAACCAGCCCGTCCCGCCCGGTCGTAAGACCGGGCCGCGCCGTCTCACCCCTCAATGGGGTGAACGGCGCGCGCCCCCCTTGCGGTGGCCGGACGCGACCCTTGTCAAGACCTCTGCATAAGGGTGTATCGCCCCCCAATACCCCGCCCGGCTCAAGCCAATATGCAAAAATCTCTTGCAGCGGGCGGCGGCAATTCAAACTTCCCGCAACCCCGCGCGATAGCGTTTCATGTTCGCCCGGTATCCCGCCGCTGACCGGCATATCCCGCGCATGGCATCTTCATCCAGCGCCCGCACCACCTTTCCCGGCATTCCCATCACCAGACTGCCATCGGGGATGTCCTTGCCCTCGGTGATCAGCGTCCCGGCCCCGATCAGACAGTTACGCCCCACCCGCGCGCCGTTCAGGATGATCGCCCCCATGCCGATCAGGGACTGCGCGCCAATCACACAGCCATGCAGCATGACCTTATGCCCGATGGTGCAATCCGCGCCGATCACCAGCGGAAAACCCATATCGGTATGCAGGACGCAATTTTCCTGAACATTGCTGCCCTGCCCGACCGTGATGCGCTCATTGTCACCGCGCAGGGTCGCGCCGAACCAGACCGAGGCCCCGGCCTCCACCGTCACCCTGCCGATCAGATTGGCATCCGGCGCGACCCAGGCATCCCCGGCGATTTCGGGCACAATTCCGTCAAGCGCATAGACGGTCATGTCATTTCCCCGAACTCCGAATGCAACCGGCGCACATGGCCCTGAAGCCCCGGCTGCTGTTCCCGCCGCAACCGCTCTGCCGAGACAATCGTCTTCAACCGCTCTTCGGTCGCATCAAGATCGTCATTGATCAGCACATAGTCATACGCCCCCCAATGGCTGATCTCGTCCCAGCTTTTGGCCATCCGCCCGAGGATGACATCGCCACTGTCCTGCCCGCGGGCAATCAGCCGCCGCCGCAGTTCGGGGATTGATGGCGGCAGGATGAAGATAGACAGCGCGTGGCGGCCCAGATCGGAATTTCTGATCTGCTGCTCTCCCTGCCAGTCCACATCAAACAGCACGTCCCGGCCCGCCCTGATCGCCGCTTTGACCGGGGCGGCGGGGCTGCCGTAGAAATGCCCGAACACATGGGCATGTTCGAGCATTTCGCCCTTTGACACCATGTCGCGAAACCGGGCTTCGTCGTAAAAGTGATAATCCTTGCCGTCCGTCTCGCCCGCGCGCCGCTTGCGGGTGGTGGCCGAGACCGAAAACTCTATCGTTTCATCCCATGCGCGCAGCCGTCGCGCCAGGGTCGATTTTCCCGCCCCCGAGGGCGAGGACAGAATGATAAGAAGGCCGCGCCGGTCCGCCATGACTGCTCCACGCTGTGAAGAACCTGCCCCCGCATCTGCGTCATGGCGGCTTTCAGGTCAAGCCTGATCACGGGGGGCGCGCGCCGCCTCACCCCATTGAGGGGTAAGACAGCGCGGCCCGGCGTTCCGCCGGGCGGACGGTTTGGCCGTTGACGCGCCGTTATGCAAAGGTCTTTTCCCTGTAGTCTGACCCGGAAACTGCTCTATAGTCCCCGCCGTTGATGCGCGCATCGCACAGGCGGGCACGGGCGCACGCTTGAGGCACGGCAACGAAGGAACACGAGGATGGCCAGACAGACCCGCGGCGGAAAGGCCCGGAGAGGCTCGCAACGCCCGCCTGACAGCGCGGGGGCGCGGCAGCCCGGCGGACGGGACGCGGCGGCAATGACCCGTCGCCCGACGGCAACGGCAGAGACAATCCTTCGCCATGCCGTCTATGCCGCTATCGGGCTTGTGCTGCTGACGCCTCTGGTGATCACCCCGGACACCATCTATCCTTTCGTGGTCGGCAAGGCGGTGTGGTCGCGCTCGATCATCGGGGTGGCGTTTGCGCTGTGGGTGATCCTTGCTCTGCTGTGGCCGGGATACGGCCCGCCGCGTTCCCGGCTGCTCATGTTGCTCGGGGCCGGTCTTGCCGTTGCGCTTATTGCCGCGCTCACCGGGGAAAGTCTTCAGCGCAGCCTGTGGTCGGACTACCAGCGGATGCAGGGCGTCATCGACGATGCCCACTGGGTGGCCTTTGCCGTGGTGGTGGCATCGATGCTTCGCAGCCCTGCGGCCTGGCGGGTGGTGCTCGGCACCTGCTGCGCGGTCGGGGCGGCGGTGGCCGGTATCGTGCTCGCCCGCCGCTACGGGCTTGATCTGCCGTTCTATGGCGCGTTGCCCGAACTCCATCTGCCGCGCATGAGCGGACCCCTTGGCAACCCGACCTATCTTGGCGTCTACATGCTGACGAACCTGTTTGTGGCGCTGGGTCTGGCCGCCCGCATCTGGCGCGCGGCTGCATCTGCACACCGGACCAATCGGTTGCGCGCCCTGCCATGGCTGGCGGCGGGCGGTCTCCATTTCCTGGCGCTCGTGTTCGCCGGATCAGTCGGGAGCTTCGCGGGCCTCGCCGCCGCTGTGGGTTTTCTTGCCCTGTTCGGCACTGTCATCGCGCGCGGGGGCGTGCGCCTTTTCGCGGTGATGACACTGGTGGCGATGGTGCTGGCCGCCGCCTTCGCAGGGGCGCGCTTTACCGCCGAGGACCGCGCCGCACAATGGCTGCCCGAGGGGCCGTTTGCGCGTGTGCTGGCCACCCATATCGACCGCCCGTCCGTCCAAAGCCGCCTTGCCGCCTGGAAAGCGGGGCTCGAAGGGTTTGCCGACCGCCCGGTGCTTGGCTGGGGGCCGGAAAACTTCATCACCGTCTTTGGCCGTTATGCTTCGGGCTACGGGGCCTTCTCTGCCTCAAGCGATGAGGCGCACAACAAGTTTGTCGAGGTCGCCGCCACCACCGGCGCGGCGGGTGTTGCCGCTTGGCTGGCGCTGTGGGGGCTGGCCTTTGCGACGGTGTGGCGCGCCGCCGCCCGCACCACGGGGGGCGAGCAGGCGGTTGCGCTTGGCGCGGGCGCGGCGCTCACCGGGCTTTTTGTCTCGGGCCTGTATCTGTTTGACACGGCCTCCGGATCGCTGCTGACCGTGGTGCTGCTTGCCTTCGCCGCCAGCCTTGAGCGCACCGCCTTTCCCGGCTGGCGCGGCCCCCGTCCGCCGGGGTGGTTGGCCGCGCTGCTCGCCCCGGGGCAGGTGCACCGCGCCCTTGCAGCGGCGACGATGACGGTTGCCCTTGCCGCAGCCACCACCGGCCTTGTCACCCACCAGCGCATCCTTGGCGCGGCCAGCGACAAAGCCCTGGGAGAGGTGGACCATGAGGTCATCGCCGAGGCCATTGACGCTTTCGGGCCGCTCGCCAACACCTGGCGGCAGGTGCTGTTCGACGCCATCACTGAGGGCTGGCCGCGCATTCTGGCCGAGGACAGCGCAGAGGCCATCGTCGTCCTTGAATGGGCGGCGGACGAGGGCGAGGCGGCGCTCCGCGCAACCCCCGGCGACTGGCGCATCCATCGCAGCCTCGCACATATGTTCCGCGCCGTGGCCGAAACTGACCCGGCCTATGCGGATGAGGCAGAGCGCTTTCTTACCAGCACCCGCGCGCTGACCCCGGCGCGCGCGGTGTTTCCGGTCGATCCTGAACCGCCGTCGGCGCTCTCGCTCCACCGGCGCGCGGACGGACGCGCCGAACTTCGCTGGCGCTGGCCACAGGAGAGCGTGGGATATATCGTCATCACCGAGACACGGGGCCCTGACGGCCCCCTGCGCTATATCCTGCACGCCTATGATCCGGCGCAAACCTCGCTTGTCCTGCCGGAGGGACGCGCGCCCGGACCATGGCACTATCATATCAAGGCATGTCGTAATCAGGCGCAATGCAGCCCGGTGGCGGAATGGCCGGACGATACCAATGACGGGGGTGAGTGATCTGACGGGCACGGGCCGACACCAACAGGCGACGCGGGCAGGCATCGGGGCGGGCGCGCCATGATCGCTCTGGCGGGACTGAGCGCATTCGTGGTCGCCGCGACATGCACGGGCTGGATCCTGTGGCGGGGCGGGGACCGGGGGGTGGTCGATCATCCCAACGAGCGCTCCCTGCACCGGGCACCTGTGTCGCGCGGCGGCGGCATCGCGATTGCCGCCGGGGTGACGGGGGGCTGTGCGGTCGGTGCTTATATGGCGGCGGCGGGGCCGGAACTGCTCTGGCTGGCCATGGGTGCGGTGCTTGTCGGCGCGGTCTCATTCGCCGATGACCTGCGCGGGGTCTCGCCCGGCCTGCGCATCCTGGTCCATGTTATCGCGGCGCTCTGCGTCGTGCAGGGCGGGTTTCAGTGCGAGCGGATCATCCTGCCGGGGTTGACGCTCGATCTCGGATACCCCGGCGGCGTGGTGTTCACGGTGCTGGTTGTCGTGTGGACGGTGAACCTGTTCAACTTCATGGACGGGATTGACGGATATGCGGCGGGCATGGCGACCATCGGTTTCACCACTCTGGCGGCGCTCTGTGCCCTGAGCGATGAGGCACTCCTGGCGGCGGCAACGCTGGCAACCGGCGCGTCCGCGTTCGGGTTCCTGCTGTTCAACTTCCCGCCGGCGCGGATATTCATGGGTGATCTTGGCTCCACCGTTCTGGGCTATCTGTGCGCGGCGGCAATGCTGGCGGCTGAGCACGCGGACGCGGCCCCGCTTTGGGTTTCGGTGCTGATCTTTTCCCCGGTTGTCGTGGATGCGACCGTGACCCTTGCGGCGCGCATACTCGCCGGAAACCGGCCCTGGCGCGCCCATAAAAACCACTTTTCCCAGCGTCTGGTGCGGCTCGGGTGGGGGCACCGCAAGACCGTGCTCCGGGGCTATGCGCTGATGCTGGGCTGTGCGGGGTCGGCGGTTGCCGCGCATCTGAGCGGGCCAATGGTGCAGTTTGTGCTGATCTGCGGCTGGGTGGTGTTTTATGCCGCCCTGATGCTGGGGGTTGCCCGGCTGGAGCGCATATCGGCGACGGCATCGACGCCCGGACAGGGCGAAAACACCCCACCGGGGCCGCGCCGGTGACACCCGACAGCATCCCCCTTCCCCCGGTATCGGTCATCATGCCCGCGCGCGACGACCATGGCGCGATCGGGGCGGCGCTCGATTCGGTGATCGCGCAGGAGTATGACAGCGCGGTCGAGATCATCGTCGCCGACGCATCCGAGACGACGGCAACCGAGACCCTGATCCGCCGGAACTACCCGCAGGTGCAGCTTGTCCGCAATCCGGAGCGCCTGACCCCTGCCGGGCTGAACCGGGCGCTTGCGGTGGCGCGTCATCCGGTGGTGGCGCGGTGCGATGCCCGCAGTGTGCTGCCGCCGGGCTATCTGTCCCGCGCGGTCGGGACGCTGCTGCAAACCGGGGCGGTGAATGTCGGCGGGCGGCAGAACGCCGTGGGAACGACGTATTTCGGGCGCAGCGCGGCACTGGCGATGAGCTGCTGGCTGGGGACCGGGGGTGCGGTGCATCGGGTGGGCGGCCCGGCAGGCCCCGCGGATACGGTCTATCTGGGAGTGTTCCGGCGGGATGCGCTGGAGGCGGCGGGTGGTTTCGCCTCGGGCCTTGCCCGCAGCCAGGACAGCGAACTCAACTGGCGACTATGCGAAGAGGGCGGAACGGTGTGGTTCGACCCGGAGCTGGTGGTGACATACCGGCCACGCCCGAGCCTGCCCGCACTCGCGCGCCAGTATTTCGCATCCGGGCGGTGGAAGCGCGCCGTCATCCGCCGTCACCCCCGTTCACTGCGCGCACGGCAGGCGTTGCCGCCGCTGATGGTGGTGGTTCTGGTGGCGGCGGTGCTGGTTGCAGCGGGTGCCGCGCCATTTGTTGCGGGCTGCTGCGGCGGGGCGGGCCTGCGGGACGGGGCGCTTACCGTGTTCGGGGCCGCGCTGGTGCCGCCGCTGCTCTATATGCTGGTGCTGGTTGCGGGGGCGGTTGTGCTCGGGCTGACCCGGCGCGCGCCCGAGGCCGTGCTGCTGCCGGTGGTGCTGGCGACGATGCACCTTGCCTGGGGGGCGGGGTTCCTGATCGGGGTGCGCGGCGATGGTTATAGCGTGGCGACGTAAAATTGATCACAGGTTCCGACCCTGATCCTGTCAGGGCGCTGCTGCATGGATGTAAGCGCTTTCACCGAAAATGTAAGCCCTTACATTCC
>JPPB01000262.1 GCA_001483205.1 alpha proteobacterium 3107 | reverse complement strand
CGCCGACCCGCCCCCCCACGGGGCGGCGCGTTCGCGCCCCCCCGAGCGGGCCGGACGCGGCCTTGCGGGTTGTTCGCGCATCTGTCCCGGCAAGGCACCTGCCACTTGCGTCCCGGCAGGCTCCGCCCCTGCCCCGCATTGTTGCAGCCCGCGCGCAGGTGTGACACTATCCCCGCATGACACCCACCGGGAGGACGCAAAAATGGAGTTCATTTCGGTTATCGCCGCCGCAGTGGCGGCCAATGTTTTCGGCGCGGTCTGGTATATGACGCTGGCAAAGCCGTGGATGGCGGCCTCGGGCGTCGAGACAGGCGATGACGGTCGCCCCGTCAATGCCTCTGATCCGGTGCCCTACATCGTCGCTGTCATTTGCCTGATCCTGGTTGCGGGCATGATGCGCCATGCCTTTGCACTGGGCGGGATCGACAGCGCGGGCAAGGGGCTGGTCGCAGGCCTTGGGCTGGGCCTGTTTGTAGCGACGCCGTGGATCGTGATCAACTATACCTTTGCCGGGCGGTCGAGGACATTGGTGCTGATCGACGGCGGGTATGCCACCATCGGCTGTGCGATCATCGGGCTGGTGCTGACGCTGTTCTGATCCCCCCGGCGCGCGCGCGGCCCTCAGTATCGATACCCTTCCGGCTTGAACGGCCCGTCCGCATCAACGCCGATATAGGCCGCCTGCGCCCCGTCAAGCCGGGTCAGGCGCGCCCCCACCCGGCCCAGATGCAGGCGCGCCACCTGCTCATCCAGATGCCGGGGCAACAGGTGAACACTGTTGTCATAGTCGCCCCCCCTGGTCCACAACTCAATCTGGGCCAGAACCTGATTGGTGAATGACGCCGACATGACGAAAGACGGATGCCCGGTGGCGTTGCCAAGGTTCAGCAACCTGCCCTCGGACAACAGCAGGATACGGTTGCCCGAAGGCATCTCTATCATATCCACCTGATCCTTGATCCGGGTCCATTTGTGGTTTTTCAGCGCGGCCACCTGAATCTCATTGTCGAAATGGCCGATATTGCCGACAATCGCCATGTCCTTCATCGCCCGCATGTGCTCGATACGGATCACGTCGCGGTTGCCGGTGGCGGTGATAAAGATGTCGGCGGTTGCGGCCTCGTCCTCCAGCAGGGTGACCTCGAAACCATCCATCGCCGCCTGAAGCGCGCAGATCGGGTCGGCCTCGGTCACTTTCACCCGCGCCCCCGCCCCGCGCAGAGAGGCCGCAGACCCCTTGCCCACATCCCCGTAACCGCAGACCACGGCGACCTTGCCCGCGATCATCGTGTCCGTGGCGCGGCGAATGCCGTCAACCAGCGATTCCCGACAGCCGTATTTGTTATCGAATTTCGATTTGGTGACCGAGTTGTTCACGTCAATCGCCGGAAAGGGCAGCAGCCCCCGGCGCACCATGTCATGCAGGCGATGCACGCCGGTGGTGGTTTCCTCTGACACGCCCCTGATCATGTCGCGCTGGCGGGTGAACCAGCCGGGGCTGTCCCGCCGCCGCCTGTTGATCTGAGCAAACAGCGCCACCTCTTCGTCCGATGATGGTGCGGAAATCAGGTCTTCTTCGCCGTTCTCCACCCGCGCGCCAAGCAGGATATAGAGCGTCGCATCGCCGCCATCGTCAAGAATGAGGTTGGCCCCGCCCCCGGCAAAGTGAAAGATGCGGTCGGCATAGTCCCAGTATTCGGCAAGGGTTTCGCCCTTGACGGCAAAGACCGGCACCCCGGTGGCGGCAATGGCGGCGGCGGCGTGATCCTGGGTCGAGAAGATGTTGCACGACGCCCAACGCACCTCTGCCCCCAGACGGACAAGGGTTTCGATCAGCGCCGCGGTCTGGATCGTCATGTGCAGGGAACCGGCGATGCGCGCGCCTTTCAGGGGCTTGCTGTCGCCATATTCGGCGCGCAGGGCCATCAGGCCCGGCATTTCGGTCTCGGCGATGTCGATTTCCTTGCGGCCGAAACCGGCCAGAGAAATGTCCCTGATGATATGGTCCTGCGCCATTCCGGTCTTTCCCCTTTATGTCCTGATCGCGGGGCAGATAGCACCGTGGCCCGCACCGGGCAATGGCGGATTTTGCTTGCGAAAGACCTCTGCATAAGGGTGCATCGGCGGTCAACCGTCCCGCCCGGCGCTTGCGCCGGGCAGCGCCCGCCATAGGGCTCCGCCCGTTCGGCCCTGAAACGGTCCC
>JPPB01000261.1 GCA_001483205.1 alpha proteobacterium 3107 | reverse complement strand
TCGCGAAAAGCGCCCGCCCAGGCAGGCGGCTGCCCGGCTCGGTCAATATGCAAAGATATATAATACGTCAGCAGTACTGCCCTTATCCGCGGATAAGCTGCGGCCCACGAAAGGCCCCGCCCGACCCGCAAGAGGCCCGCGCCGGATCAGCCCTTGATCACCGTCCAGATGTTTTCCGCCTTCACGATCGCTTCGCCCCCTTCGCAACGGAACCTGATATAGCTCACCTGCGACCGCGCCGCCCGCGTGATGTTCGGCCGTCCCAAAAGGCTCTCGGCCGAAACCGTCTTCGCCCCGGAAAAGCGCATCTCCGTCAGCCGGTGACAGGGCGAGATTTCCATGTCCCGCTCGGGCATATTGTGCCCCAAGGCCCCCGCGCGGATCAGAATCGGACCGGCCTGCGGGTGCTGACGCATGAAATTTTCATTCAATTTTACATGATCAACCCAAGAGACCCTGCGAAACGCCCCGTCCCGTGTGCGCACCATGTCCCCTACCTTGAGGAACTGCGCCGGTGTCGCCCCGAAAGCGGTGCAGATCCGGGTGTTCATGCCGAACCCGTCAATAGACCAGATCGCGCCTGAGCCGCTGAATGTCCTGGTGACAGCGGGACCGGTTGGCGCGGATGGGGCTATGGTGTTTATTTTGGGTGTATCCTTCGCAAGCAGGGAGACAGCCACGCCACCCCCCGGGATGCCGCCGGACATGACCGGGGTGTTTCGCGCAAAACGGCTGATTTTGTGGTGCTTACTCGTTACTCTCATTACTGCGTCACTCTTTTTTTGCCACGGGCTGATACCTTCGGATCAAGGGCACGTGTTAGGGGAGGGTAAGCCACGCGCCTTGATCCGTCGGTACCCTATAAAAGGCATGACCGGGGGGGCCGGCAATCTGCCCTTTGGGGCAGTGGTTAAAATTGCAGAGGGTTTTGATCAATATTGGTAAATAGTATAGCCGTTTTAGATGTTTAGGTGTAATAAAAGAAACAATATACGCTAAATTGGTGCTATTCTGAAGGCAATATATGTTTATTAGCATCATTGTTGCCGTAAAATTCTGGTAAAATTTTCGTGAACACTTTGTTACATCCGGCACCAGCCCCGGCCATTGGCGGGCATTCGGAAACAATGCCGGTAAAACAAGGCATCTGTCCGCAAACCTGATTCCCGCCCGCCGATCCGCACACCCGGTTGCAATGGCCGCACCGGGCCGTCATATACGACGGGCGAGGGAGCAGGAGCGCACGAGTGACCCACTATCTGGAATTTGAAAAACCGCTGGCAGAGATCGAGGGAAAGGCGGAAGAATTGCGCGCACTGGCGCGGGAAAACAGGGAAATGAATGTTGAGGCCGAGGCCGAGGCGCTCGACAAAAAGGCCGCAAACCTTCTGAATGACCTCTATGCCGACCTGACGCCATGGCGGAAATGTCAGATTGCGCGGCACCCGGAACGCCCCCATTGCAAGGACTATATCGAGGCGCTGTTCAGCGAGTTCACGCCGCTGGCCGGGGACCGGGGCTTTGCCGATGATCACGCGGTGATGGGCGGGCTGGCGCGCCTGAACGGTGCCCCGGTGATGGTGATCGGGCATGAAAAGGGCCATGACACCAAATCCCGGATTGCGCGGAATTTCGGCATGGCGCGCCCGGAAGGCTATCGCAAGGCGATCCGGCTGATGGGGCTGGCTGACAGGTTCGGCCTGCCGGTGATCACGCTGGTCGATACCCCCGGGGCCTATCCCGGCAAAGGGGCAGAGGAACGCGGCCAGTCCGAGGCGATTGCCCGCTCGACCGAGAAATGCCTGCAAGTGGGGGTGCCGCTGATTTCGGTGATCATCGGCGAGGGCGGGTCCGGCGGGGCGGTGGCCCTTGCCGCCGGCAACAGGCTGTTGATGCTGGAACATTCGGTCTATTCAGTGATCTCTCCCGAAGGGTGCGCCTCTATCCTGTGGAAAAACGCCGATAAGATGCGCGAGGCGGCGGAGGCCCTGCGGCTGACCGCGCAGGATCTGAGCAAGCTGGGTGTTGCCGATACCATTATCCCCGAGCCGGTGGGGGGCGCGCAACGCAACCGGGCCGAGGCGATCAGGGCGGTGGGGGAGGTGCTGGAGGCAGAGATGAAAGCGCTTTCACGGAAGAAGCCGGAAACCCTGATCAAAGAGCGGCGGCGGAAATATCTGGAGCTGGGGACGAAAGGTCTGGCCGGGTGAGGGATGCCCGGTGC
>JPPB01000260.1 GCA_001483205.1 alpha proteobacterium 3107 | reverse complement strand
GGGGCGGGGCGGGCGCTGCCCGGTCTTGCGACCGGGCGGGACAGGTTGGCCACTGACGCGCCAATAGGTCAGCGATGCTGCCCTTATCCGCGGATAAGCCCCTACCTTACCCGCGGATAAGGCCCGGCCCAAACCATTCCGCCGGGGGCGGGACCAGCGCCAGGGCACAAAGCCGAAATTCAGCCGCCTGGCCGCCGCCTAGCCCTGTGACAGCAGGATCGAAAGCTGTTTCAGCGCCGCGCGCTCTACCAGGGGCAGTTGCTCCTGCTTCATCGTATCCTCATGCAGCCCGGACAGGATGCGCCGGATAGCCCCGACCTCGCTGTCGGTAAAGTTCCGGTCCGTATGGGCAAAGCCCGCAATCGTGCGCGACCCGTGCTCAAGCAGCGCGACGGCGATGCCATAGCGCAGACCATGCTCGGCGGCCTGCTGCAAAACCCCCTGCTCATCCTCACCCGCAAGCGCGTCCCAGCGAATCACCCCGGTGGTCCCGAACCCCCAGCGGACAATCGGATCATGCAGCACCAGCCCGTTTTGCGAGTAATACTCCAGCCATTCCCGGCGATAGGTCTGAAAAAAGAATGTCGGCGTCGAAAACCGTATATGCAGCCCGATTGCATAGCCAGCATTGCAGATCGCCCCCAGTTCTTCGAGGCGAGGCGAGATTTTTAGCTCTGCCGCCATAGTGCGCTTTCATTTCCTGTTCGCATTTCGGTTGCATTCCGGGGCGGTTTCATCTTACCCTGCCCCGACAAGGATTGCACAATATCCGTGATATGGAAAGCGTATCCGTATTCTGGATCAAGGCGGGCAGGGGTTTCGTCGGCTAATGAACCGCTCGATCCATTCCTTCGGTTTTCAAAAACTGGCCCCGGGGGGATTTTACATCGCCCTCAGAATCGGCTTCGCGTTTCCGATGGCAGAGAAGAACGCCTTTCCGCCCGAATGGGTCGAGATATACACCCAACGGGGATTGATGATCCATGACCCGGTTCTGAAATGGGCCTTCAGCCATTCCGGTGCCGCGCGCTGGAGCGAGATCGGGGTCAGTGATCCGCTGGGGATCATGCGGCAGGCGGCGGCCTTTGGCATGTGTTACGGCGCGGTGGTCAGCTATGTCGGCAGATGCGGCGGGATGCGCAGTTACGGCACCTTCGCCCATGGGGAGCGGGAATTTGACGACGCCGAGATACAAACCCTGAGCGATGCCGTGAAAGTGCTGCATGATGAGGCAGACCCCCCGGCTAACCTGACCAAGGCAGAGCTGGAGGTTCTGCGCCTGATGCGCGACGGCCTGCTGATGAAACAGATTGCCGATGAGATCGGCGTTTCCCTCGGCGCGATCAAGCAGCGGCTCAAGAATGCCAAGCTCAAGCTGGGGGCGAGAACCAGCAATCAGGCCACGGCGCTGGCTCTGGAATACGGATTGTTGTGAAAAAACAGGGTATTCGGAAAATTCACCGGCCTGCGCGCGCAGCCGCTATAAATTGTTAACCCTTTCCCTGCGGTGATTAAATCTCCTTATGGGAGAGAGCCGATGGAAAATGTTACGCTGAATATGTCCGATTCCCATCTGTATGGAACGGCGTTTTACGATTACCTGCGATTGCGCAAGCGTTTCTTCGTCGATGCCCTGGGGTGGGACATTCCCCATGACGATGAGGTCGAGATGGACCAGTATGACACGCCCCAGGCCCATTATTCGATTGTGCTGAAGGAGGGTCGGGTGGTGGGCGGTGCCCGGACGATGCCGACATCTTCGTCCTGGGGCAACTATACCTACATGCTGCGCGATGCGGTCGAGGGCAAGATCGGGTCGATCCCCGCTGACCTGATTGCCGGTATCACCGCGTCGCCGCTGGTGTGGGAATGCACGCGGATCGTGATTTCGGACGACCTGAGGGGCGGGGCGGACCGGGCGCGCTGTCTTGAGCTGATTGTCGAGGGGTTTGTCAGGACGGCGCGGCGGCATGGGGCGCGCCAACTGATCGGGCTGACACGGCCGGGGCTGGCCCATGCCCTGCGCCAGCTTGGCTATGATGTCAGCCAGATCAGCCGCACATACCGAAGTGCGGGCGACGGGCGCTGCTATGCGGTGCTGAGTATGCCGCCGGAGAAGGTCGCCGCGTCGCTGATCGCGGCATAGAGCGGGGCCGCGCGCCGCCTCACCCCATTGAGGGGTGAGGCCCGTCCCGGAAACGGTCCGGTGGACCGTTTCAGGGCCGAACGGGCGG
>JPPB01000259.1 GCA_001483205.1 alpha proteobacterium 3107 | reverse complement strand
TTCCGACAGAGGTGGCGGTGCCGTCAGAGGTGGCCACCGTCACCCTGGCCTCGAGGTCGGGGTATTCGGTGTAATCGATAAATGTCCCGTCCGCATGTACCAGGTTGAAGCACACAAGATGGGTGGTATCGCCCTCGCCGACACTGAGGCGACTCTCGGCACGAATCCTGAACTGCGCCGGTTCCTGAATCGTTACAACCGCGCTCACCGAATCGACGGACATGAACGTTGCGGGCAATTCCTGATAGCCATGGCTGAGCCTGATCCTGATCGTCTTTTCCGTCTGACCTTCAGCGCGCGGGCTGAGCAGGTTCAGGGTCACGCAAACCGGGTCGGCGTTTTGGTTCGTCCCTGACGGTATGGTGGTGGCAGAGGCGATGCGATAGTCCACCCCCGGCGTCGCGGTGCCGCCGGTGGCGATGCTGACCGGGAAATCCTCGGACAGGGTAAAGTCCGCCCCGTCGGATCGTTCCAGCCTGACACAGACCGAGCGGTAACTGTCTTGCCCGAATACGGCGATCTGGCCGGCGGGGTCGGCGACCAGCCGCCAGGTGCCTTCGTTGCTGCCCGTCTCAGGCGTGCCCCGCAGCACTTTCGACGGCAGGCCGTTTATCGTGCCAAGGGCGATGACGCGGGCCATGTATTCGACGCCGGAATCAAGGTTGGGTATGGTCCAGGTGATCGGGGTGCCCAGGCTGTTGCGGCGCGGGCGCAGGTCATTGACCAGGGCGGACTCGGCATTCCCCCAGTCATTCGCGTCGGCGCTGTCGGTGCGTTTCCACTCAACCCGATAGTGGGGCGCACGGGCCTGCCCGTCGCTGTCATCATAGACACCGGCCCCCTGGGCGGGGTGCCAGCCGAGATGAAATTCGTTTTCCCCGACCGCGCTCTCTACATCGCCGATGCACATGGCTTGTTCTGCGGTGATCGAATCATCCACGTTCGGCAGCCCCTGATCGATGATGACATCATGGGTCAGGTCAAAACACCCCACCTGCGCGGTGGTGACCTTTCGTGGCGTGACCTTCTGAACAGCGGACGCGCCGGTCACGATTGTTTGCGTCGGGTCGGTCGGGTCAGGCCCGTAGGCGATCACTCTGAACTCTGCTTCTTTGCCGCCTTCAAGGGTGCAATAGGCCGCTGAATCTACGTGGCTTGAGCGCCCGACAGCCGCACACTCCGCGCGCCTGGTGTTTCTGGCGGTGACGAGAAATTCGCGGGCAGATGACCCGCCGCCTATTTCAATCCGGTTCCACGGGCAATCGCCGGTGATGTCATAAACTGTGTCAAAGGCGCTGCCGGTGTGACGGATGGTTGACCCCAGCCGGCATAAATAGGGTTTCTGGCGATAGAGAACCTCATAGCGGGTGGCACCGGCAACCGGGTTCCATGACAGATCAACCTCGTTCTTGTTCAGTGTTTTCTGTGCGTCGAGGGTGATGGTGGTGCCGCCGCTATTGCGGCCATTGTCATGGATCAGCACGATGATCTGGGGAGAGTCATATATTATATCACCAAATTCATCGTATGTCCGTGGATACAGAACCGGGTCGGCGATCACAGTCGAGAGCACCGCAAATTCGTTGAGGCCCGGCAGTCTTTCCATGATGAAGCCGACATACTCGACCGGTTCGGCTATGCCGTCATCCACGGTCTCGAGTGTTTTGCACAGCTTGTTCGTGTGGTTCCACCCCCGGCTGCCACTTAATAAGTTGCTGGTGAAATCAACATAGTCGTCGTTGATTGTGGCGGTCCCTGTAAAAGAGCTCAGGCTGACCCCGAAGTCGAATTCGATCCTGCCGTTGTCGGAATGCGGCACCTTTGTCGCGGCATGAAAGTAGTCTTCGCCGTCGTAAATGTCGCTGTCAATGATGAACATATCGGCGCAGATTTCAATCGAGTCGCCTTCGGTCACCTCGTAATGGGTTTTCGGGTATCCTATAAATATCCTTTCCTCAGAAAGGATGCGGATCTCGCGGGTTTCCAGATTGTATGTCTCGCTCAAGCTCTCGCGGTTGCGGTTGGCGCGGGCGCAATCCTGATGTCTGCCGTTGCTCGCATCTCTGTCTGCATCACGGCCCGAATCCCGGCCCACGCAGAGGTTGAGATTCACATGCTCGAGCTTTTCCATATCTTCGTCGTCAATGATCGGCAGCGTCACGGCAATCTCTTCCGTGCCCCTGAGCATGGTGATCTCTTCGTCAAAATGCCTGTAGTCTTTCCCAGGAGTGGCAACGTCATTGCCGGATTGGGGACTCAGCCACATGCGAAAGGTCACATCCCGCTGAAGCACAGTGTTCGAGACCACCCGCACGACATATTCGGCCGGGTTGTTCTCATTTATGGTTATTCTGCCCGAGCCTTCGATGCTTAAATTCTGCGCGTGTGACGTGGCCGGGATGCTGATCACCGGCAGGGCCAGGAGGGCGAGACAGGCCATCCGGGCGGCGGCCGCCATGATGCCGTTCCGGTGACCGGTGGCGGTGGTGGCGGCTAAAACCCTCGATACGAACTTCTTTTGCATTGCAAGTCTCCCCATGGTTATGAAATTCATAACAAACTTAGAACATATGGTAAAATGTGTCTATATCACTTTTTCGTGAAGCAGGGCATCCCCCACTTCCCATAAAGCGAGCGGGGCTTTTCAGGTCAGGTGCCGGATTGATCAGCATGTGGATGAATGCTCAGGCGACTGTCCTGTTCGCCGGCCGTTTTTTCCCTCAGCACCGACACCGGCCCGAGTTTGCGCCCCAGAACCTCGTGGGTTTCGGTGTCATAGTTGAACCAGAACCGTTCAACGCCCGTGTCCCGCAGGCGCACACCGGTCGGAAGCTCAATCACATTCAGCCCCTGCGCCCTGCACAGACCGGTGAAAATCCGGCGCAGACCGGCCGGATCAAGCCAGGCCCCGAGATAGTGAAGATTGCCCGCGGCCATCAGCACCGGCTCGCCCGTTCCGGTCGCCTCCAGCACCCCGGCCCCGCCCTCCAGCACCTCGCGATAGCCTGTTATTGCCCCGCCACCGGCAAGAGCCACGGGCATATCCGGGCGCAGGCTTTCGACCCGCGCGACCGTCACGTCAAGCCCCGGCAGCGCGGGCGGCAGAGGAACAGGCGTGCGCATGGTGCCCTTGCACGCACCGCTGCGCGGGCCGATCACCACCGCCCCGCCGCTGGCCGCAAGCGCGGCTTTCAGGTCGTCATCCATATGTATCAGGCCCGGCGCGACAATAAGCCCGTAACCGGTGAAGTCGCGCGCGGTTGGCGGCAGGATGTCGATTGACTGCCCCAGAGAGCGCAACGCGCGGTAGTGGTCAAAGACCAGCCGGAAATAGTCGAGACCACGCCCGTGCGGCTGCGCCCGCCAGGCCCAATCGGCGTCATAGTCAAACAGGATCGCCACCGGTGCCCGTGCGGCGGCCACCACCGGCGCAGCGGCGATCTCTGTTGCAATCTGCCGCACCTCGGCCAGCCCAGGGGCGTCGGCACTGTCGGGGCGCAAAAGACCCGAGTGCATCTGTTCCTGCGCCTGCGCTGTCTGACGCCAACGGAAGTAGCTGACGACTTCAGCGCCATGGGCGAAGGCCTCCCAGCTCCACAGCCGCACCATGCCGGGCAGCGGCGCGGGATTGTAGGGTGCCCAGTTCACCGGCCCCGGCTGTTGCTCCATGATCCATAACCGCCCGCGCCCTACAGCGCGGTAGAGATCATGGTGGAAGGCCTGAAAATCCGGGTTCCCCTGACGGGCAAAGCGGCGCTTGCAGGCGGGCGTGGCCTCAACCCGCTCTTCGAGAAAACCGAGTGGGTAGCTGTCCCAACCGGCGATGTCGAGAGCCTCCCCGACCGCGAAATGGTCGAACCCGGTAACCCTGCCCATGTAGTTATGCGCGATGGGCACATCAGAGCGGGCGCGCAGAATATCGACCTGCAACCGGTTGAACGCCGCCACCTCATCCGAGGCAAAGCGGCGGAAGTCAAGGCTGTGGGCGGGATTCGGTTGGGTCACGGTCAGATTGGGCAGGCCGATTTCGTCAAAGCTGCGGTAGTCCATTGACCAAAACACGTTGCCCCAGGCTCCGTTGAGCACCTCTATATCGCCGTCGCCGCCCTTACCCGGATAGCGCGCCCGGAGCCAGCGGCGGAACGCATCGCAGGCGGCGGCAGAATAGGAATGCACCGTATCATGGCAGCCATATTCGTTGTCGGTCTGCCAGGCGGCGATATGCGGATTGCGGCCATAGCGGTCGGCCAGAAGGGTGACGATGCGGGCACATTCCCGCCGGTAGCCCTGATGAGAAAAGTCATAGTGCCGACGCGAGCCAAAACCACGCGGCCGCCCCCCGGCATCAACGGCCAGCATGTCGGGGTGGCGGCTGAGCATCCAGCGCGGCGGCGTGGCGGTGGGGGTTCCCAGCACCACTTTGAGCCCCGCCGCGCCCAGGGTATCAATCGCCGCGTCAAGCCAGCCGAACCGCAATTCGCCGGGTCGGGGCTCCAGCCGCGACCATGCGAACTCGCCGATCCGAACCCAGGTCAGCCCTGCCTCGGCCATGCGCCTTGCATCATCGGCCCAAACCTCCTGCGGCCAGTGTTCGGGGTAGTAGCAGACGCCAAGGGCGCGTTTCATGGTCTTGCCTCGTTTGTCTTGTCCTGCCTTACCATGGCGGTGTGAAAACCCGGTATGCGTGTCATGTCTCTGCCAGTATGCCGGATGCCGGAAATGCCCCGGCAAGCGTCTCCCGCAGCATGGCCGCGCGATCTTCGGCGACCAGCACAACGACCGACCCGCCAAAGCCGCCGCCGGTCAGCCGGGCGCCGGTCGCACCCGCCGCCAGAGCGCCATCAACCAGCGCATCGACCTCGGGCATCGAAACCTCGAAATCATCCCGTTGCGAAATATGGCTGGCGACCATGAGCGCACCAAAACGCGCCGCATCCCCCCGGTCAAGTGCTTCAACCCCCTCAAGCACACGCCGGTTCTCGGTGACGATATGCCGCGCGCGCCCCGCAAGCGGGTCATCAAGCGCGGCGATGCGCTCAAGATTAGCTTCTGACAGGTCGCTCAGCATTCCGACGCCAAGGGCGGCACAGGCGGCAGTGCATTCGGCCACGCGCGCGGCATAGCCATCGTCCGCAAGCCTGTGGCTGACACCGGAATGGACCACGAGGAAACCGTGACCCGCAGGCAGCGGCACCGGGCGGTGTTCAAGCGTGCGGGTATCGAGAAACAGCGCTTCGCCGGTGTTGCCCGCCGAGATTGCAAACTGGTCCATGATCCCGCAGGGCACGCCCGCGTAGTCATTCTCGACATGCCGGGCGAGCATGGCCAGGGCAACCGGATCAATGGTCTTGCCGAACAGCCCGGCAGCCGCGCGCAGGGTGCAGACCTCAACCGCCGCCGAGCTTGACAACCCCGCCCCCACCGGCAGGTTGCCGGACACAAACAGGCGCACACCCGCCCCGGCGATCTCGGAAGCGGCGATTGCGGCAAGACTGCCAAGCACATAGTCGCTCCAGACGCCGGTGGCGGGCGCGTCGATCCGGCGAATATCATCCTTGTCGAACTGGTCGCTTGCCATATGCACGGTTCCGGGCGCACCCCCCCGACCGATGGCGACAGCAACCCCCAACACAAGCGGCACCGGCAGCACATAACCGCCGTTGTAATCGGTGTGCTCGCCCAGCAGGTTGACCCGCCCCGGCGCAAAGGCAACGGTTTCCGGCGCGACACCGAACCGGTCTTCAAAGGCGCGGGACGCCGAAAGCCCGCGCTGGTATTCCCTGACCGCTGGCATGGTCAGCTTGCCCCCCGTGCCTTGTAGTGCTGCGCGGGCAGAGCGCGCAGGCGCGCCGCCGCCATCTCGGGCGTCAGGTCGCGCTGAGCCTCGGCAAGCATTTCGTAACCGACCATGAACTTGCACACCGTCGCCGAGCGCAAAAGCGGCGGGTAAAAATGCGCGTGTAACTGCCAGTGGCGGTTGTCTTTCGCGTTCATCGGCGCGCCGTGCCAGCCCATCGTGTAGGGAAATTCGGTTTCAAACAGATTGTCATAGGCCGTGCAGAGCGCCTTCAGCAGCCCAGCCAGCGCATCGCGCTCCTCCGTCGAAAGCTCCGTCAGCCGCAGGATGTGGCGGCGCGGCAAGACCAGCGTCTCGAACGGCCATGCCGCCCAGAAGGGAACAACGGCAATCCAATGGGCATTCCCGACCACCGTTCGCGCACCATCGGCGGCCTCTTTCGCCGCATAACTCACCAGCAGGTTCTCGCCAGTCCCGGACAGGTGCCGCGCCTGACAACGATCTTCGCGCGCTGCCTCGTTCGGCAGAAAATCCGAGGCCCAGATCTGGCCATGGGGATGAGGGCTGGAACACCCCATCATTGCGCCTTTATTTTCAAAAATCTGGACCCATTCGTAAGACCGGCCCAGCTCTTCAAGCTGTTCGGCCCAGACATCGACAACCCGGCGGATCGCCTCTGGCCGCAGTTCCGGCAGGGTCAGGTCATGGCGTTCAGAAAAGCAAATCACCCGCGCCGCGCCACACACGGTTTCGGCGCGAAACAACGGGTCTTTTGCGGTCGTTCCCGGCGGCGTATCGGCAAGAAGGGCGGGGAAATCATTGTCAAAAACATATGGCCCCTCATAGTCGGGGTTTGTCACGCCCCCCGCGCGGCTGTTCCCAGCACAGAGGTAACAGCCCGGATCATGGGCGGGCTTTGCCACAGGGGTGGTCTGTTCGGTCCGGCCCTGCCATGGCCGCCTGTTCCGGTGCGGCGAGACCAGAACCCATTCATCCCGCAGCGGGTTGTAACGGCGGTGCGGGTGGGCATCAGAATCGAAATCTTTCATGGCGGGCGGCTCCCTACCTGTTCACTGCAAAGGGGCCGTATTTCGGTGCGCGGTGCCAGGCCCAAGCGCTTTCGATGATCGCCTCAATATCGGACACCTGCGGTCTCCAGCCCAGCAGACGCCTCGCCCGCTCACTGTCCGCCACCAGCGTTGCCGCATCGCCGTCGCGTCGCGGGCCGATACGATAGGGAATGTCGATCCCCGTCACCTTCTTTGCCGCTTCAAGGACTTCAAGATTGGAAAAACCCTTGCCGTTGCCCAGGTTAAAGACATGGTGGCCATCATTCGCCTCCATCCAGTCCAACGCAGCAAGATGCGCGGAAGCGATGTCATTCACATGGATATAATCCCGCACACACGTGCCGTCGCTTGTGTCATAGTCATCTCCGAAAATGCCGAGCGCGGGGTGGTTGCCCAGCGCCGAGAGCAGAATGGCGGGGATCAGATGGGTCTCCGGGTCATGCGCCTCGCCAACCTCACCGCTCGGGTCCGCACCGGCGGCATTGAAATAGCGAAAGCTCACCGAGCTGATACCAAAGGCGCGCCCGTAATCGGCAAGCACCTGCTCCATCATCCGTTTGGACCGGCCATAGGGCGTGATCGGGCGTTTGGGATGCGATTCCGCAAGCAGCCCGGTCTGCGGATTGCCGTAAACGGCGGCTGTCGATGAGAATACAAACCGGTCAACACCGGCCCGACGCATCGCGTCCAGAAGATTGAGCGTGCCAGCCACGTTGTTGCGATAGTATAGACCCGGCGCAGTGACTGACTCACTGACGGCGATCAAAGCGGCAAAGTGGTAAACCGCACCGAAGTCATGCGCCCCAAAAAGCGCATCCAGCGCCGCCGGATCAAGCAGATCGCCCCGGATCAGCGGAACCCCCGATACGACGGCAGGCGCATGACCTTGTGACAGGTTATCGAGCACAACAGGCTCAAAGCCGTTTTCAACAAGGCGGCGCACCATGTGAGAGCCGATATACCCGGCACCACCGCAAACCAGAACCTTTTTGCTCATTTCCATGCTCTCCTGCCCCGCATCGCACCCTGCCAACAGCGCCGGGGCACGACACGGCAGGGCTGTCTTATCTGCTTACCATGCGTGCTCACAACCGGGTTCCTTCGACGACCCACATGGTTTCCGGGAACGCCCATGGCAGGATCAGGCCATGGTTCATCAGATATTGCCCGGACAAGGTGGCCGCCCCGGTTTTCAGCAGTGGCCGCCCGCGCGACAGGCGGGAAACATCGCCGCGGTTTACGAGATCAATGCGATACATCGCCCCCAGGCACAGCCGGGTCAGCCGAAGCGGACGCGGTGCGATCTGGCGCAAAGTCCCGGCCTGACCGGCAAAGACGACAAAGCGACCACCGTCTTCGGCCAACTGCTGCTCTGCAATGATGTTGGCATCGGGGCTGTCAAGACGCAGAATATCCGCCCTGCACATCCAGTTGCGATTAGCTTTCCACCAGGCGGTCACCCCGGTCAGCGCCTGCGCTTCTTCATCCGTAAGCTCGCGCGGGTCCATCTCGAAACCCATATGGCGCTGCGCGGCAACCCAGGCGCGAAAGCGGATGTCGGACATCCGGCCCGATGTGTGGCTCTTGCGCGGGCCGACATGAGAGCCGGTCACCGCACCGGGCAGAAAGATCGCCGCGTTATGCTGAATCCTCAGCCGTTCAAGTGCATCATTTGAATCCGACAGCCAGACCCGATGCGCGCGGCTCAGGATACCGAAATCAATACGCCCGCCGCCCGAGGCACAGCTTTCGATCTCCACATGCGGGAAGGCGGCGCGCAGCCGGTCGATAAGTGCGTATGAGCCGCGTGTCTGGGCCGCGTCAGGTACCGGCAATACGCGATTGTGGTCCCATTTGATATAATCGATGGCGTTTTCCGACAGGATCGCGGCGATACGGTCGTAAAGATGGGCGCGCACGTCTTCCCGCGCCATGTCGAGCGTCATCTGGCCCCGGCCCAGAGTTTGATCCGCATCACCCAGCGCCCAATCGGGACGGGCGCGCAGAAGGTCGCTGTCAGGCGTCGCCATTTCCGGCTCAAACCACAGGCCGAAACTCATGCCAAGCCCGCGCACATGGGTGATCAGTGGCATCAGCCCGCCGGGATGTTTGCGGCTATCGATCACCCAGTCGCCAAGCGCAGAGGCATCATCGTCGCGGCCCCTGAACCAGCCATCGTCAAGCACAAAGCGCTCTGCCCCCAGTGCGGCGGCGCGGGTGGCGATGTCTTTGAGGTCGGGCAGGTTGTGGTCGAAATAAACCGCCTCCCAACAGTTATAGTGCACCGGACGCGGCGCTTCGGGCTTTGGCCAGGTTACAATCCGGTCGCGCAGGCAACGCTGAAAGGCGGCGGCGCAGCCGCTTATCCCATCATCCGAAAACACGACATAAAGCGGCGCGGTTTCAAAGGTGGTCTGCACCTGTGTCTCTGTCCCGGCGGCATGACCGAACTGGATTTGCCTGCGTCCGTCGGGCAACTCTTCGGCCAGCATCTTATGGCCGCCCGACCAACCGTAGTGAAAGGCCCATGCGTCGCCCTGCGTGTTGGTCGTTCCGCGTCCGGGGATGATCAATCCGGGGAAATGCTCATGCCCCGTGCGCCCGGTGCGGTTCTCGCGGCAGCGGATGCCGGGCGACCAGGGGGTGCGGTTCATTCGGAACTCGCCGCACCAGCGCCCGGAGAAATCAATCACCTCGTCAGAAAGCTGGGGGGCCGGAAGGACGGGCGCGGCCAGCCAGTGCAGACGCATGGGTTCGGCGCACTCAAGCCGGGCGTGGGCCTCGATAACACGGGCGTGTCCGTCGATGGAAAAAGTGGCGGTATAGGTCAGCATACCGGTCGTATCGCGGAATGTGAGCACAAGCCGCCCTTCGTCCTGCTCTGCCGTCCTGAAGCGGAATTTTGGCAGCATCGGCGCACCATCGGCATGATGGATGACAAGCCCCGGCTGACCGGGGAATGTCCGGGCCGCCTCGGGGCAGATGGAAAGACTTGGGTTGCGGTCGAGCATCCCCCCGGTCACGTCAATCGCATGGGCCGGATAGAGCGCATCAATATCCTCGTCATCCGGCAGGCGCGCGCCCCAGTAGATCACCTCGGCCAGAGACCCGCGCCTGGTGCCCAGGACCAGCGTCTGGCGACTGTCATCCAGACGCCAGGTGCGGATCATTTCACCGCCCCGAGGGTAAGCCCGGCGATGAAGTGGCGCTGCATCAGGAAAAACATCAGCACCGGCGGCATTGCGGCGACAATAGCCCCCGCCGAAACCAGTTGCCACTGGGCGATCCACTGGCCGTTGAGAGAGTAGAGCCCTGCTGTGACGGGCTGGGTGGCGGACGAAGTGGTCAGAACAGTGGCCCAGAAGTAATCATTCCAGATGAAGGTGAAGACGAGCACCGAAAGCGCGGCGATGGCGGGCCGCATGAGCGGAATGACCACATACCGGAAGATACGAAACTCGCTTACCCCTTCGACCCGTGCCGCCTCGATCAGTTCGCGGGGAAGCGCCCGGATGAAGTTGCGCATGAACAGAGTGCAAAACCCGGTCTGAAAGGCGATATGAAACAACACCAGACCCAGGGTGGAGTTGTAAAGCCCGAGGTTCACCGTCATGTCGCGCACCGGAACCATCAGAATCTGGAACGGCACGAAGTTTCCGGCGACAAACATGAAAAAGATGAGGATATTACCCCGGAACCTGTAGATTCCCAGCGCAAAGCCGGTCAGGGATGACAGGATCAGAGTGCCGACCACGGTGGGAATGGTGACCTTGAACGAATTCCAGATGTATTGACCAATAGGTGACCCCGTGAACACATCCGCATAGTTGGAAAACGCCAGATGGCTTGGCGGGCCGAAATAGTTGCCCGCAGCAAGGTCGGAAGCAGGTTTCAGAGACGTGACGGCAACACCGATGAGCGGCAGAAGCCAGAGGAAAAGCGCAACCGGCAGGGCAAGCTGATAGACGATACGGACGACGCGCGAGCGCTGTGCGACGGGACGCGGAAACATGTCAGTTCCCCTCGCGTTCATCGGCGACCATCTTCCAGATAAAGCCGGAGATGAACACCATCATAATCAGGAACAGGATCACCGCGATCGACGCACCATAGCCCATGCGATAGCCGTATTCGGACAGGGCCTGCTCATACATGTAAAAGCTCAGCACCCGGGATGAGCCGAACGGCCCGCCGTCGGTCATAATCGAAACGAGGTCAAAGCTGCGCAGCGCCCCGATGACGGTGACGACCACGGCCATGAAGGTGGCGGGCCTGAGTTGGGGAAGAACTACATACCACAGCATCTTCCAGCCTTTCGCGGCGTCGAGCCGGGCGGCCTCGATCTGCTCTGAATCCACCGCGTTAAGCCCGGTGAGGAACAGGATCATGCAATAGGCGATCTGGGGCCACAGACCGGCGGCAATGATGCCGTATGTCACAAGGTCGGGGTCGGCAAGCAGCGCAACGCCCGAACCGGTCAGCTTTTCGACCAGGATGTAGAACAGGCCGAAATTCGGCGCGTAGAACCAGGCGAAAATCAGGCCAACAACCACCTGACTGATAACGAAGGGAAAGAAGAACAAAGACTTGTAGGCGCGAATGCCAAAGACAGTCTGGTTGAGAAAGATCGCGATGAACAGACCGGCAGGCACTGCCAGCATGTAAAGCAAAAGCCAGATGACATTGTTTTTGAGCGACGTATAGAAAGCGTCATCGTCAAACAGTTCCCGGTAGTTGGCAAGGCCGATCCATTCTTTCTGCCCCAGACCGTCCCATTCAAAACCCGAGAGCCGAAAACTCTCGAAAACAGGGACAATCACGTAGACCAGAAAGAAAATGACACCCGGAATCAGAAACACGTATGGCGTCAGTGTCTGCTGGTTTTCGCGCCACCAGGACCGGGGGCGAATTTGCATGTCGGCAAGGCTCATAACGGGGCCCCTTCCGAATATGCCGGGAACATCGCCCGGCCACCGCGCCCATGGCGGCGGCCGGTAGGGTTTGGTTTGCGCGACGACCGGCCAAGGCTGGTCGCCTGGATCATCGGTTACTTGTAGATT
>JPPB01000258.1 GCA_001483205.1 alpha proteobacterium 3107 | reverse complement strand
CGCCTGCCGGGGGGTGAGGTCCGTCTTGGAAACGGTCCGGTGGACCGTTTCAGGGCCGAACGGGCGGAGCTCTATGGCAGGCGCTGCCCGGCGCGAGCGCCGGGCGGGACAGGATGGTTGCCGATGCGCCAATATGCAAAGGTCTTTCCCGGTAAGCGGCCCCCGGATTTTCCCCGGCATATTAAGGGCTTATTCTTCCTCCAGCGCGTCCACCGCCGCCTGCAAATCGTCCTTTGACGCTTCCCTGTCGGAAATCTCCGCCAGCTCAAACATGTAATCCACCACCTTGTCCTCGAACAAAGGTGCATGAATTTGTCCCTGTATTTCTTTGTTTTCTTTTATAAATTCCAGAAATTCACGCTCATGGCCCGGATAGCGGCGCGCCCGTTCCATGATCGCCCGGTTCATCTCTTGCTCGGTGACCTCGATTTCCGCCTTCTGCCCCAATTCGGCCAGCAACAGCCCCAGACGCACGCGGCGTTCGGCCAGCCGGGTGTGCTCTTCGGTTGGGGTGATCTTTTCGTGATCATGGTCATGGTCATGGCCCCCGTCCCCGTCCTCCGGCTCCGGGTGTTCATCATGCCACAGTTGATGCGCAATCTGGCCTGCCTCCTGCTCAACCAGCGTCGGCGGCAGGTCAAATGACACCCGCTCGTCCAGCGCGTCCAAAAGCCCCCGTTTCAGAACCTCACGGGCCGACTGAGCATATCCGGCATCCAGCCGCTCGACAATTTTCATTCTGAGCGCGGCCACATCATCGGCCCCGAACCGTTTGGCCAGTTCATCGTCAATTTCCGCCGCCACCGGGGCCTGCACCGCCTTCACCGTGCAGTCGAAATGCGCGTCCTTGCCCGCCACGGCCCCGAAATTCGGATGCGTCGGAATGGTCGCCGTCACGATGCGCGCCTCTCCGGCCCGGACCCCGACCAGTTGCGCCTCAAAACCGGGAATAAAGGCATCCGATCCCAGCACCAGCGGATAATCTTCTGCCGAACCGCCGTCGAAAGGCTCCCCGTCAACCTTGCCCACAAAGTCGATCACCACCTGATCGCCGTCTTCCGCCGCCGCCCCTTCGTCGCGGTCCTTAAAGGTGCCTGCGGATTCGGCAAGCTCCTCCAGTGCCGTGTCCGTCTCTGCGTCATCGGCCCTGACAATCAGCCTTTCCAGCCGGATTGACTTCATATCGATTTCGGGAATGTCGGGCAGCGCCTCATAGGACATCTCGATCTCGACATCGTTGCCCTCTTTCCACCCCTCGCCATTCCTGATTTCGACCTTCGGGCGGAGGGCCGGGCGGTCACCGCTGTCCTCGAAATGCCGGTTCATTGCGCCATCGACGGCTTCCTGCATCGCTTCGCCCAACAGACGCGGGCCGAATTGCCGTTTCAGCAGCCCCATCGGGGCCTTGCCCTTGCGAAAGCCCTTCATCTGAATTTCGGGGCGGGCCTCGGCGAGCTTGGCGTTTACCTTCTCATCCAGTTCGGCGGCGGGAATGGTGATCGCATAGCCGCGCTTCAAACCTTCGTTCAGGGTCTCGGTGACCTGCATTGTCGTCCTCATCTGATGGAGCCTCGCCGCCCGCGCCCGTGCGCAGGCAACGGATCAGAGAGCCTTCTATTGGCCCGCCGGACGGCTTGCAAGAGCCGAAAGCGTTCGCCCGGTCACCCCACCGAAGCCAGCACCAGCAAGGCCAGCAGTTCGAGCCAGATAACGGAAACGGCGATGCGGCGGGGGCGTCCTTCCGGTATCGTCAGGCTGATCCGGCACAGGTCTGTCTCCGGTGCGGGCGTGGACGTGGGCGCAGGCGGCGGCCCCCTGAGTGCGGCCCCGATTCGGCGCAGGCCCCTTATCACTGGGTTTGTCATACTTCTCTCCATAGCGGGCCGATCAAAGCCCTTACATCCCGGCTGGTGCCAGGTGTTTGATCACGTGCTATGGACACGTCCCAAGTATTCCCCCACCTCAGAGAGCTACCCCTCGGCTGTTCCAGGGTCTTGTATTCCTCGGGACACCCGACCTAGCGGGTTTCCCATAGTCGGCGTGATCAAACGCCACCCGTCACCGGTCAATGACGGGCGCATACAGGGTATAGCATTAACAGCGGGTTGTGAAGACGGGATGCGTTGGGGCGTGGGCGCAATCGAATGAGGAAGATTTTTGCAAAAATCTCTGCATCATAGCGTATTGCCAGCCAAACCGTCCCGCCCGGCGGAACTGCCCGAGCCGCGCCTTTGGGC
>JPPB01000257.1 GCA_001483205.1 alpha proteobacterium 3107 | reverse complement strand
CAGCCCGTGACCGCCGCCGTCGCCGCCCCCCCGCGCCATCAGCTCATGCCACAGCCGGACCGCAAGCACCGCCCCCGACGCCCCCACAGGATGCCCGCGCGCCAACGCACCGCCACCGGGGTTGACACCCTCCGGCCTCAGCCCGGCGCGCCTCACACAGGCAATCGCCTGCGCCGCGTAAGCCTCCATGATCTCGGCCACCCACAGGTCGTCCGGCGTGATCGCCGCCCGGCAAAGCGCATCCCGGATCGCCGCAACCGGGGCCAGCCCCGGACAGTCCGGCGCGCCGCCACGGGTTGCCCCCGCCGACAGCCTCAGACCGGGGCGGCTGCATGACCGGGCCGCCCTCTCCGACGCAACGACACAAAACGCTGCGGCATCCGCAGCAACCGCGGCATTGGCGGCGGTGATGTCCCCGGCAAGCGCCCTCGCACGACGGCAATGCTCCGCCGTCAGCACCCTGGTAAAGGCGTCGTGCTCCACCCCCGCCAGCGGCACGATCTCGGCGCACAGCCGGGCGCGGGCCTTGAGCGCGGCCCGATGGCTGGCAATCGCCCAATCGTCCTGCTGCCCCCGGCTGATGCCAAGGTTTCGGGCCAGCCGGTCCGCCGCCACCGCCATCTCCGGATCGCGGTCGGGAAAGGGGGAAAAGGCGGGCCGGTCATATTGCCGGGGCGCGCCGCCGCCGGGATCAGTGCGAAAGCGCAGCGGCCTGCGGGAATAGCTCTCGACCCCGCCGGCGATGACAATATCCGCCTGACCGCTTTCGATCAGTGCCCTGGCCAGCAACAGCGCATCAAGGCCGCCCGCGCATTGGCGGTCGATGGTCAGCCCGGCGACGTGCTCCGGCAGCCCGGCGGCCAGCGCCACCAGACGCGCCGGATTGCCGCCCGCGCCGAGGGCGTTCGAGACGATGACCTCATCGACGTTGCCCGGCTCCAGCCCGGCATCGGCAAGACAGGCCCGGACGACCGGCGCGCCAAGCTGGTGGATGTCGAGCCGGGACAGCGCGCCGCCCCGTGGCACGACCGGGCTGCGCCGCGCCGCGGTGATGCGGGCGGTCACGGGGCACCCCCGGATAAGGCGGCCTCAAGCGCGCGCAGGTCAGGCTTGCCCGAGGCGAGCACCGGAGAAAGACCTCTGCATAAGGGCGCATCAGTGGCCAACCTGTCCCGCCCGGCGGAATGCCGGGCAGCCGCCTGCCTGGGCGGGCGCTTTTCGCTATATTCCACATTGGCGATGATCTTTCCATAAAGCCCATATGCTGCAACAGGTTGAAACGTTTTGAGCGCCTGCCGGGGGGCAGGCAGGCGCTGCCCGACGCAAGCGCCGGGCGGGACATTTGGGGGGCGATACAGTCTTATGCAGAGGTCTTTCTGTATATTAGCGCACTGGCGGCCAACCATCCGTCCGGCCTTGCGACCGGGCGGGATCAGACCCGCGACGATGCGGGCGGTCACGGGGCACCCCCGGATAAGACGGCCTTGAGCGCGCGCAGGTCAGGCTTGCCCGAGGCGAGCACCGGAAACGGGGCCGGGCGACAGATCAGGCGCGGGGCCTTCAGCGGCCCCAGCCGGGCGCGGCAATGCTTCAGGATGTCATCGTCGCTCAGGCCGTCATCGGCGTCGATGTACGCAATCAGCCGGTGCCCGCGCTGCTCATCCGGGCGGGCCAGCACTGCGGCGCGCGCAATACCGGACAGGCCCAGCAGACAGGTTTCGACCTCTTCGGGAAAAACGTTCCGGTCGGCGATGGTCACCATCCGCCCCCTGCGCCCGGCAAGCCACAGATACCCGTCCGCATCCAGCCGCCCGAACTCTCCGATCGTCAGGGCACGCCCCCCGCGCCCCCGGCGGCGGGTGTCACCTGTCGCCCCCCGCAGGTAGCGGCTGAAAAGATACGGGCTTTCGACCCAGATTTCGCCTGTCCGGCCCGGCCTCACCCGCTGTCCGCCGTCATCGCGGACAGAGATCGACACACCGGGATAGGCGCGCCCGACGGACCCTTCCGGCGTGTCGCTGTCGGACAGGGTGATGAAACTGGTTTCGGATGCGCCATAGAACTCATGCAGGCGGGCATTCGGTGCAAAGCGGCACAACCGGTCGCGGGTCTGCGTATCGAGCCTCGCCCCGCCGATCAGGATCAGCCGCAAGCCCGGCCAGACGCCGCCGGGCGGTTCCGGCAACAGCCGGGCCTGCGCGGGCGTGGCATAGAGAATGCTGACCGCCGCGCGCCCCA
>JPPB01000256.1 GCA_001483205.1 alpha proteobacterium 3107 | reverse complement strand
GACCTCAACCCGATTGAGGAAGCGAGCGGCTATAAACAGTTGATGGATCGGTTCGACCACACCCCGCCCCTGCCGCCCCCGCGCCGCCCGCCCCCCCCGCCAGCGGCGTTCCCCGGCAACAATCTGATAACAATCAGATATTTCAGGGTCAACTCTGACAATCAGTGGCTGGATAATACCCTTTTCCCGGATCGAGGCGGCCAGCGATTCCATCTCTTCCCGGTTAAAGTTCCGGCGGGGCTGCTCCGGGTTTGGCCGCACCTTCTCAATCGGCACGGTGGTCTCGGACCCGTCCTGCGCCTGCGGGTCAATCTCTGCCCGGTCCAGCCGCATATCGGCCATCAGCGCGGACAGGCCCCGCCCCAGGCCGCGTTTCTCCGGCATTTTTCCCTGTGTCATCATTTTCCCCTCATGGCGTGGTTTCGGCCTGTCGCCCCGTCAGTTCAGCGGCCAGCGCGCGATAAGCCCGGCTGCCGGCAGACTGGGGATCATAGTCCAGCACCGGCATAGCATAGGACGGAGCTTCACTCAACCTTACATTGCGCGGCACAATGGTGCGGAACACCAATTCCCCCAGATTTTCGCGGGCATCCCGTTCCACCTGCAAGGACAGATTATTGCGTTTGTCATACATGGTCAGAATCACCCCCTCAAAACGCAGGGCAGGATTCGCCGTCCGCCGGACCTCACGCACCGTCAGCATTAGTTGCGACAGCCCTTCAAGGGCGAAAAATTCGCTTTGCAGCGGCACCATCACCGAATGGGCGGCCACCATCGCGTTCACGGTCAGCAGGTTGAGCGACGGCGGACAGTCGATCAGGATGTAATCGAACCGATACTCCCCCATCGCCGGTTGCCTGAGCGCATCACGCAGCAGAAACAAGCGCTTTTCATTGGTGTAAAGCTCGATGTCGGCAGAGTTCAGATCGGGGGTCGCCGGGATGATTGACAGGCGGGCAATGTCGGTCTTAAGAATAATGTCGCCCAGGCGCTGATCCCCCAGCAACAGGTCATATGTGGTGTTGTGGCGGTCCTGCGGCTCTATCCCTAGCCCGGTAGAGGCGTTTCCCTGCGGGTCAAGATCAACCAAAAGCACATCTTCGCCCAGCTCTGCCAGCGCCGCGCCCAGATTGATGGCGGTCGTCGTCTTGCCGACCCCGCCTTTCTGGTTGGCCACGGCAATGATCTTCGGCCCTTCAGGGCGAACGGGGTGAGACACGCGACAGCTCCGTGATCTTCAGTATGGCGGCTTTGTCATCGGTCAGGCTGGGGCAGAGATCAAGCGCAAACTGCCACGATTTGCGGGCAGTTTTGATTTCGCCCGCCGCCCGTGCGCCCTTGGGGAACAGGGCGGTGCCGCCGGGTGACAGGTGGCGTTCCGCAAATCCCAGCAGCTTGTCGAGCGGGGCCAACGCCCGCGCCGAAACCACATCAGCCCGTTGCGGGGGCAGCGCCTCGGCCCGTTCAGCAAAGACGGCTGCCCCGACACCGGTTTCCCGCGCCACCCGACGCAAAAACGCCGCCTTTCGCTGGTCGCTTTCAACCAGAGTGATTCGCAGGTCGGGGCGGCACTCCGCGGCCATAACAGCAATCACCAGCCCCGGAAACCCGCCGCCCGATCCCAGATCCAGCCATGTCCGGGCCTGCGGCGGTGCGATGTCAAACACTTGGGCCGAATCGAGAAAATGCCTCTGCCACAGCGCGTCAACCGTGGACGCAGAGATTAGGTTGATCCGTCTGGTCCAGTGCCTCAGCAGGTCCGCATAGAGGGTCAAACGCTGCAATGTTTCACGTGAAACATTGGTAAGGCGTTGAAATTCAATAATTTCCAATTTTTTTGTCACCCGGTGCGTCTCTGCCTTGCCCGCCGCAGACGCGCCAGAATAAGGGTCAGGGCCGCGGGCGTCATCCCGTCAATCCGCCCGGCATGAGCCAGGGTCGCCGGACGCGCCCGGGACAGTTTCATCTTCAACTCCGCCGACAGGCCGTCGAGGGCGCTGTAGTCGAAATCTTCGGGGATTTTTTGCGCCTCATCCCGGCGCAGCCGTTCCGCATCCCGCGCCTGCCGCTCAATATAGCCCTCATACAGGGCATCACGGGAAAGCTGCTCCCGCGTTCCGGCGTCAATCCCGGCCAGCGCCGGGTTCAGCCCGACCAGCGTCTCAAAACTGACACCCGGAAACGACAACAACGTATAGGCGCTGCGTTTCACCCCGTCCTGGTTGATACTGACCCCGTT
>JPPB01000255.1 GCA_001483205.1 alpha proteobacterium 3107 | reverse complement strand
GGGCGGGCGCTTTTCCCGGCACTCCACATTGGCGATGCCCTTGCCATAAAACCCCAACGCCCCAACAGGCTGAGGCGTCTATAAGCGCCTGCCGGGGGGCAGGCAGGCGCTGCCCGGCGTTCCGCCGGGCGGGACGGGTTGGTTGCCTATGCGCCATTATGCAGAGGTCTTTACAGAAGTCTGATCCTTGCAAATCCCCCGGCAATCTTTCAAACCGGGGCCATGAAGACGTATTACAGGCCGATTGTCGAATGGGGCGCGGGCCGCCCGGCGGACGCCTTCCCCCTTGCCGGGGGGACAGGGTGGTTTGCCACCGCCGAGGCCCTGACCCGCAACGGCAGACACGAACGGCTGCGCGCCGCGGACCTGCCTGCGGATGTGCTGGCGCGCCTCTGCCGCCCCCGGCCCGACATCGCCGGGCTGAGCGCCTCTCGCCCTCTGCTGATGGGCATCCTCAACGTGACCCCGGACAGCTTTTCCGACGGCGGGCGGTTCAACGCCCCCGATGCGGCCCTCGCCCGCGCCCTCGAACTGGCCGAACAGGGCGCGGACATCGTTGACATCGGCGGCGAATCCACCCGCCCCGGCGCGGATTTCGTGCCGGTGGACGAAGAATGCGCCCGCACCATACCGGTGATTGCGGCGATCCGGCAGGGCAGCGACATGCCGGTCTCGATCGACACGCGCAAGGCAGCGGTCGGGCGGGCGGCCCTGAATGCCGGGGCCAACCTGATCAACGATGTTGCCGCCTTCACCTTTGAGCCGGAGCTTGCAGAGGTTGCGGCGCGCGCCGGGGTGCCGGTTTGCCTCATGCACGCACAGGGCGATCCGGCGACGATGCAGGACGCCCCGGCCTATGACGACGTGCTGCTCGACGTTTACGATTTTCTCGAAGCGCGGATCAGGGCGGCCATGGCAGCAGGCATCCCGCACGAAAACATCATCATTGATCCGGGGATCGGGTTCGGCAAGACGACAGCGCATAATCTGGACCTTCTGCGCGGCATCAGCCTGTTTCACGCCTTGGGCTGTCCGATCCTGCTGGGGGCCTCGCGAAAACGCTTCATCGGCGCGATTGCCGGTGCGCCGTCGGCGGATGACCGCGCGCCGGGGTCGATTGCCGTGGCCCTGGCCGCGCTGTCGCAGGGGGTGCAGATCATCCGCGCCCATGATGTGACAGAAACGCGACAGGCGATCCGGCTGTGGCAGGCGCTGCATATTGGCGATGAGGGGCGGGCATGAACCACAAAATGAACCACAAAATGAACCACAAGCTGTTTGGAACCGATGGCGTCAGGGGATGCGCCAACACCTATCCGATGACCGCAGAGGTGGCGCTGAGGCTGGGGGCGGCGGCGGGCCGCTATTTCCGCCGCGACGGGCAGAACCGCCACCGGGTGGTGATCGGCAAGGACACGCGCCTGTCCGGTTACATGCTTGAAAATGCCCTGACCGCCGGGCTGACCTCTACCGGTATGAATGTGCTTTTGTTCGGCCCGGTCCCGACCCCGGCGGTCGGGTTTCTGACCCGCTCGATGCGCGCCGATCTGGGCATAATGATCTCGGCCAGCCACAACCCCCACCACGACAACGGCATCAAGTTTTTCGGCCCGGATGGTTACAAGCTGTCAGGCGAGGCTGAGGCGGCGATTGAGGGTCTGCTGGCGGGCGGGGTTGAACCGGTCCGGCCTCAGAACATCGGGCGCGCCAGGCGGATTGACGACGGGCGGGGCCGCTATGTGGAGTTCGTCAAGACGACATTTCCGGGCAGGCGGCGCCTTGAGGGGCTGAAAATCGTTGTCGATTGCGCCAATGGCGCGGCTTATCGTGCCGCCCCGGATGTGCTGTGGGAGCTGGGGGCAGAGGTGATTCCGGTCGGTGTCGCGCCCGATGGCTGCAATATCAATCAGGGCTGCGGCACCACCGACATGGCAGCGGCGGCGGAAACGGTGATTGCGCACGGGGCTGATGTCGGCATTTGTCTTGATGGCGACGCGGATCGGGTGATGATCATTGATGAGACCGGCCGGACGGCGGATGGTGACCAGATCATGGGGCTTCTTGCCGCGCATTGGGCGGAAGAGGAGCGGCTGGCCAACAACACCCTGGTCACGACCGTGATGTCCAATCTGGGGCTGGAGCGGTTCCTGAGCGCGCGCGGGATCGGGATGCGCCGCACCGGGGTGGGCGACCGCCATGTGGTCGAGGCGATGCGGGCCGGGGGCTTTAATCTGGGCGGAGA
>JPPB01000254.1 GCA_001483205.1 alpha proteobacterium 3107 | reverse complement strand
GTCCGGTGGACCGTTTCAGGGCCGAACGGGCGGAGCCCCAAGGCGCTGCCCGGCGTTCCGCCGGGCGGGTGGTATGGCTGGCGATGCGCTATTATGCGAAGGTTTTATCCGGCCTCACTCCGCCGCCGCGTCCGCCGTGCCGATGAACCCGCCCGACTGCCGCGCCCAGAACCGCGCATAAAGCCCGCCCGCGGCCAGCAGCCCGGCATGGCTGCCATCCTCAACCACCCGCCCCTGATCCAGCACCAAAATCCGGTCAAGACGGGCAATCGTGGACAGCCGGTGGGCAATCGCAATCACCGTCTTGCCCGCCATCATGCCATCAAGGGTTTCCTGAATCGCCGCCTCGACCTCGCTGTCAAGCGCCGATGTCGCCTCATCAAGCAACAGGATCGGCGCGTCCTTCAGGATTACCCGCGCGAGCGCGACCCTCTGGCGCTGTCCGCCCGAGAGCTTCACCCCCCGCTCGCCCACATGGGCGTCATAGCCGCGCCTGCCCTCCGGGTCTTCAAGACCAAGGATGAACTCATGCGCCTCGGCCTGCCGGGCGGCGGCGATCACCTCTTCCTCATCCGCATCCGGGCGGGCATAGAGGATATTGTCGCGCACCGAACGATGCAGCAGCGACGCATCCTGCGTCACCATACCGATCTGCCTGCGCAGACTGGCTTGAGTCACGGCGCGCACGTCCTGCCCGTCGATCAGCACCTGCCCGCTGTCCGGGTCGTAAAACCGCAAAATCAGATTGACCAGCGTCGTCTTGCCCGCGCCGGAGCGCCCGACCAGCCCCACCTTCTGCCCGGCGGGAATGGTCAGGTTGATCCGGTCAAGGCCCCCCGCCTGTTTGCCGTAGTGATGGGACAGGTCGCGGATTTCCAGCGCCCCGTCGGACAGCACCAGAGGCCGCGCGCCCGGATGATCGGTCAGCATGATCGGCTGGGCAATGGTTTCCATGCCCTCGGCAATCACCCCAAGATTGCGGAAAAAGCTCGACAGCGCCCACATGATCCAGCCGGTCATCGCATTCAGGCGCAAGGTCAGCGCCGTCGCCGCCGCAACAACGCCCACACTCGCCGCACCGTTCATCCACAACAGCATCGCCCACCCGACCACACCGACAATCAGAAAGCCGTTCAGCGCCACCAGCATCACATCCATCAGCGTGTAGATGCGCATTTCCTGCTGAAAGGTGACCCGCGAATGCTCGATGGCTTCTCTGGCCTTGCGCGCCTCAGTGCCGTGATGGTCGAACAGCTTGACCGAGTGGATATTGGTATAGGCATCAACCACCAGCCCGGTCACCGCACTGCGCGCGTCCGAGGCCCGTTTCGAGGCCGGGCCGACCCGCCGCATCGTCCAGCGCACCAGCGCCCCGTAAAGCGCCAGCCAGATCAGCAGCGGCAGCGCCAGACGCACATCGGCCCCGGCCAGCATCACCACCGCGCCCGCCATATAGGCAAGCGCAAAGGTGATGGCGTCGAACACCTCAAAGACCGCTTCGCCCGCCGCCGGGGGCGTCTGCATGATCCGGTTGGCGATCCGCCCGGCAAAATCATTCTCGAACCAGCCGACGGGCTGGCGCAACACATGCCGGTGCGCGCGCCAGCGGATGAGCGTGCCGAAATTGGGCAGGATGGCGTTGTTGAGCAGACCCACGTCGAGCGCCTGCAAGGCCGGGCGCAGAAAGAGGATGAACAGGGCAACCGCGATCATCCCGGGCATATGCAGGTCGCGCACCTGTTCGGGGGTGTTGAGGGTCAGCAGGTCAACCAGATGGCCCATGTAATAGATCAGCCAGACCTCAACGGCGGCGACAAGGATGGCCATGATTGCCGTCAGCCGGAAGACCTTGCGAAACGGTTGCGCATAGGTGCGCATGAACGGCCACAGGCGGTTTGGCGGCGTGTCCTCGGGCGGATAGTCGCAGTAGGGATCAACGAGGGTCTCGAAAAGGCGGAACATGGGGGTGGTCTCGGCTTGGGGTCAGACCGGGGGTTTGGCTTTGGTCAGGCTGAGGGCCTGTTGCGACCGGCCGCATCCGCGCCTTGGGGGGCGGGGATGCCCGTGCGGGGATATGCCCTATCGTTGCGGGGGTCAACCGTTGGCCGCGCGGGGCGGGGCGGGTGTATCCTGACGTTCAGGGGCCACCGACACGCCGTTCGTTTGTTAAGAAATCCTAGGGTGTAGACCTATAATTAGTTTTATGCTTCAATGACGGAAACCGCAGCACAGGAGGGTTTCAT
>JPPB01000253.1 GCA_001483205.1 alpha proteobacterium 3107 | reverse complement strand
TCCGGTGGACCGTTTCAGGGCCGAACGGGCGGAGCCCAAGGCGCTGCCCGGCGCAAGCGCCGGGCGGGGACGGTTTGGTTGCCGATGCGCAATTATGCAGAGGTCTTTGATCGGTTTACAAGACACCGGCCATATGTCATTCCACGCATCTGACCGCAGAACCCGGTGCCTTCCCGTGGCCGCCGGGGGCCTCTGCCAAATGATGTGACCGCTTCGCCCATGGATACCGCATTCTGGATCACCTGCGGCGCAATCGCCGCGCTGCTGTTGCTGTCCGCCTTTTTCTCGGGGTCCGAGACCGCGCTGACCGCCGCGTCGCGCGGCAAACTGCGCGCCCGCGCCGACAAGGGAGAGCGCGGCGCGGAACGGGCGCTGAAAGTCACCGAGGACACCGAACGCCTGATCGGTGCGGTGCTGCTTGGCAACAATCTGGTCAATATCCTCGCTGCATCCCTGGCAACGGCGCTGTTCACCCGGCTGTTCGGCGAAAGCGGTGTCGCGCTGGCGACTCTGGTGATGACCTTTCTGGTGCTGATCTTTGCCGAGGTTCTGCCCAAGACCTATGCCATCTCTAACCCCGAGGTCGCGGCGACGCGGGTTTCACCGGTCATCGCCGCGGTGATTCTGGTGTTTTCGCCCGTTGTCACCTTCATCCGCCTTCTGGTGCGCCTGTTTCTGGCCCTGTGCGGGGTGAAGACCGACCCGGACGGCAAAATCCTTGCCGCGCGGGAAGAAATCGCCGGGGCCATATCGCTCGGCCATTCCGAGGGCGGCGTGGAAAAAGAAGACCGGGACCGGTTGCTTGGCGCGCTGGATCTGGGCGACCGCACGGTCGAAGAGGCCATGCTGCATCGCTCTCAGATCGAGATGATTGATGTTTCCGACGCGCCCGAGGCGATCCTGGCGCAATGCCTTGCATCCCCCCATACGCGGCTGCCGGTTTTTGATGGCGAGCCCGAAAACATCGTTGGCGTCATCCACGCCAAGAACCTGCTGCGCGAAATGGACCGCCTGCGTCGGGGTGGCAGCACGCTGGCGAACGAGTTGCAGAATTTCAACGTGCTTGATGTGGCGATGACCCCGTATTTCGTGCCCGAGACGACAACGCTTGATGATCAGATGCGGCAGTTCCTGCGCCGCCATACCCATTTTGCGCTGGTGGTCGATGAATACGGCGCGCTGCGCGGGCTGATCACGCTCGAGGACATTCTGGAAGAGATCGTCGGCGAGATCACCGATGAGTTCGACAGCTCGGACCCGCCGGAATTGCGCCGGACCGAGGATGGCGGGTTTCTGGTCGATGGGGCAATGACCATCCGTGACCTGAACCGCGCCGCCGACTGGTTGCTGCCGGATGATGAGGCGAACACCGTTGCCGGGCTGGTGATCCACGAAGCGCAGATGATCCCGACACCCGGCCAGGTGTTCGGCTTTCACGGCTTTCGTTTCGAGGTGACGGGGCGTGAGGAAAACCGGATCACAGAGCTGAAAATCCGCCGTCTGTAGGGGCCTGGAATTGAAATAAAAATTCAGCCGTCAGGCAATATACTGCCGCGCCCGAACCCGCCGCGCACAGCGGTCTCGCAATGACACGCCAATGCCTTGCGGTCGGCAAAATCCGCAACCCGCACCGGGGGATGAAAAATGACCCTGACACTGCCCTGACGCCGCGCTGCCAGCACCTTCAGCAGATGCGCGCCAAAGCCCATATCCCCCCACCAGCCGTAAAAGGGCGCAGGCTCGCCTGATGGCGCGCGATAGACCACCGTCACCGGCTGCACCGTCATGGCGTCATCCAAATCGCCCTGAAACAGCGCCGCAAACAGCGTCGGCTTGAACGGCAGCACCCGCAACCCGTCGGTCGATGTGCCCTCGGGGAAAAAAAGCAGCCGCTCCCCGACGGCAAGATGCCGGGCCAGAAGGCCGGTCTGCGCGCGGGCCTCTTTCGCGTCACGGCGGATGAACACCGTCCCCGTCGCCCGTGCGAGCCAGCCGATTGCGGGCCAGCCCGCAACCTCGGACTTGGAAACGAAACGGATGCGCTGACAGGCATTCAGCGCGAAAATATCCAGCCAGGACACATGATTGGCAACGACGGCTCCGTGGCCGCGCATCACCGCCCCGGTCCGCGCAAACGCAATCCCGAGGATGACAAAGGCAGCGCGGCAAACGCATTGGGTGATATAGGGCGTGACCGGACGCCGGGGGCCGCAAAGCGGGCGTTCGATCAGCCGCGCCAACAGCAAC
>JPPB01000252.1 GCA_001483205.1 alpha proteobacterium 3107 | reverse complement strand
TGGTTTTCCCTGTGCTGCTGCCGAGGTGTGGCGGGTTACTTATAACGCGCGTCGTGCAGTTTCCGGTAGGCATAGGTGTCGCGAAGGGTCGAGTACTTTCCTATGAGATCGACGGGCAAATTGCCCTCGTTATCTTGCAAACTCGCATCTGCACCTGCTTTAAGCAGGGCCTGAATGACCGCCGGGTTTCTGCTCCTTCGCGCCGCCCAGTGCAGGAGCGTCCGACCGCGCTTATCGCGCGCTCCGATGTCAGCCCCTGCGTCAATCAGGGCCTCAATCACCGCCGGGTTTGTGTTACAACACGCCGCCCAGTGCAGGGGCGTCCAACCCGACGTGTTGCGCGCTTCAAGGTCCGCGCCTGCGTCAAGCAGAGCCTTGATTACCGCCGGGTTTTCGTTATCATCTGCCGCCGAGTGCAGGGGCGTATCACCGTCCTTGTTGCGCGCCTTGGGGTCAGCCCCTGCGTCGAGCAGGGCCTCAATCACCGCCGCCGAGTTTCTGCTCCTTCGCGTCCATCGCACCGCCTCGTGCAAGGGCGTCTCACCGTCCTTGTCGCGCGCTTTGGGGTCAGCGCCTGCGTCAATCAGGGCCATAATCACTGCCGGGTTTTCGTTGTTATCTGCCGCCTCGTGCAGGGGCGTCGAACCGTTGTTGTCGCGCGCTTCGAGGTCAGCGCCTGCGTCAATCAGGGCCTTGATCACCACCAGGTTCTCGTTGTTATCTGCCGCCTCGTGCAGGGGCGTCTCACCGAGCTTGTTGCGCGCTTCGAGGTCAGTGCCTGCGTCAAGCAGGGCCTGAATGACCGCCGGGTTCTCATTGGACGCCGCCCCGTGCAAGGGTGTCCAACCGCCCTTGCTGTGCGCCTTGGGGTCGGCCCCGGTGTTGAGCAGGGCCGAAATCACCGCCGGGTTTTCGTTGGACGCCGCAGCGTGCAGGGGCGTCCAACCTTCTTCGGTGCGCGCTTCGAGCTCAGCGCCTGCGTCGAGCAGGGCCTCAATCACCGCCGGGTTTTTGTTAAATCCCGCCGCCACGTGCAGCGGCACCGTACTGCGCCACCGCACCCCACCGTTCCCGTCCTGCGAGATGTCCTTGCCCTTTAAGAGGTTAGGCAGGTTAAAGAAAAAGAACTCAGTTAAACCGACGTAACGCACGTTGTCACGCGCTTCGAGGTCAGCGCCTGCGTCAATCAGGGCCTTGATGACCGCCGGGTTCTCGTTGAACCGCACCGCCCGGTGCAGGGGCGTCCAACCTTCTTCGGTGCGCGCGTTCACGTCAGCGCCAGCGTTCAGGCAGGTCTGAACATCCTCAACGCTCGCCTTTTTGAAAAAGCCTGCGGTGTTCCACTTGCTGCAATCGGCTGGCCCGATACCGCAGCCGGTCAGCAGCAGCGCGGCCAGCCCCGCCGTCAGGGTCATTGCCTTCGGTTTCATGGCCTGTCCTCCCTCTGTTCCCTGTTCCCGGCCCGGATCATTGCCGGGCCAGCGCGGTCTTTCTTACCCCTGACCGGTGCCTCTGTCCACTAACACGGGCGCTGCCCCTCAATACCCCCGCCCCGGATCAACGACATTGAACAGGGGCCGCCCGGCCAGCCAGTTCCTCAGATTGTCCAGAAACACCCCGAACACGGCCCCGTCCCACTCCGCACTTGCCGCCGAGCAATGGGGCGAGATGATCACCCGCTCCACCCCCCACAGCGGGCTGTCCGGCGGCAGTGGTTCCGTCCCGAACACATCAAGCGCCGCCCCGGCGACCTGCCCGGACTTCAGCGCCGCGATCAGTGCCGCCTCAACCACCACCCCGCCGCGCGACACATCGACCAACAGCACCCCCGGCTTCATCGCCGCAAACGCCGCGCGGTCCACAAGCCCCCGTGTCGCGGCCAGCAGCGGCACCGAGATGACAATCGCATCCGCCCGCCCCCAGAGCGTCGCCACCGCATCGGCAGGATGGACCTCATCGACATGGGGCACAGGCCGGGGCCGGGCGCGGGTGCCGATCACAGACATGCCAAGCGCCTTGGCCCGCGCCGCCAGCGCCTGCCCGGTATGGCCAAGCCCGACGATCAGCAGCGTCCGGCCCGCCAGAGGCCGCACCCGGCGCGCCCGCCACACCCGCGCGGCCTTGTCTGCCGCCAGCCCGTCAATGTCGAGCGTGAAGTGCAAAAGGCAGCCAAGCGCGTATTCGGCCATCATCCCGGCGGCGAGACCGGGGGCATTGGTGACAGTGACGCGCGCCGTATCCCACGTGCCCAGATGATCACACCCCGACCCGCCAACCGCGATCCAGCGCGGGCCATGCGCGCCCGTCAGCGCCGCCGCCGGAAACCCGGCACTGCCCGCAAAGCAGACAGAATAGACAATATCGGGCCGGAAGGCGGGCACGAGATCACGCAGGCCGTCATAATCGTCGCAAAGCGCCACCTTTGCGCGCGGCATGACATCAAGCAGCCGGTCGCGCAGGGGCTCCGGCGCGTCGGTGTGCAGGATTATTCGGGGGCGGTCAGGCACTTCCGTGTCTCCTCAGCGGCGCATAACCACATTCTTGACAGAACAGCCCATGGCCGCAATACTTTGCGATGCAGCTTCGGGGAACCCCGGCGCATTACGAAATCACGGACGGCAAGCCCTTGGCAGACGACACCGACAACCACACACTGCGCCTTTTGCGCGAAATGCGGGATGAAATCCGCGCAGTCAGGGATGAATACAGGGCGTTCAGGGCCGAAGTTCTGCACCTCTTGTCGGACGTGGAACAGGCAGTTTCCGGCCTTGCCTATATGGTGGCCCGTAATCATGGGCGGATTTGCAGCACCGGAAAGCCGATGTTGAAACGCCTGAGAAGGCTTTCGAGACCCTGAAGGGCTGATCCGCGCCGTTTCCGGCCATGCACAGGGTGCTTGCGTCCTGCCGCGCGCTCGGCCATCATCAGACGGGCGGCCCCAAACGAAAGGACACCCATGCGCAAATTCCTGGCAGTACTGGATGACAGCCGCGAATGCCTGAACGCGATGCGCTTTGCCGCCATGCGGGCATCGAACACCGGTGGCGGCGTGAAAATCCTGTCGGTGATCCCGCCCGAGGAGTTCAACCACTGGATCGGCGTTGGTGACCTGATGCGCGAAGAGGCGCGCGAACGCATCCACGCCCATTTCGAGGTCTTCGCCCAATGGATGCGCGACCGGCAGGGTGTGGACCCGGAGCTGGTGATCCGCGAAGGCGAAGCGGTGGCCGAAATTCTCGCCCAGGTCAGCGAAGATTCGGAGATCGGTGTGCTCGTCCTTGGCGCGGGCGCTGAAAAGAGCGGACCGGGGCCGCTGGTGACCGCGCTCACCAAGGCCTCCGGCAGCTTGGCGATTCCGATCACCATCGTGCCGGGCGACATGACAAAAGAACGGCTGCAAGCCATCACCTGAGCACCCCCCGGCGGGGGAAATACGGCGGGACTGCGTGCCGCGCGCGCCCGTTGCCCTTTCGGTGTGGCTTCGCTAAAGCGGGGCCGCAACCGGACACGGATCAGGACCAAAGCCCCATGGCGATGAACAAGACCTTCGACGCTGGCCAAGCAGAGCAGCGGATTTATGAGAAGTGGGACAAAAGCGGTGCCTTCCGGGCAGGCGCGAACGCGCGGGACGGCGCGGACCCGTTCTGCATAATGATCCCGCCGCCCAACGTCACCGGCATTCTGCATATCGGCCACGCCTTCAACAACACGTTGCAGGACATCCTGATCCGCTGGAAACGAATGCAGGGCTGTGATGTGCTCTGGCAGCCGGGCGTTGACCATGCGGGCATCGCCACGCAGATGGTGGTGGAGCGTGAACTGGCCGAAACCGGACAGCCCCCGCGCCGCGACCTGGGGCGCGAGCCGTTTCTGCAAGAGGTCTGGGAGCGGAAGGAAAAATACGGCGGCAGGATCATCGAACAACTCAAGCGCCTTGGGGCGTCATGCGACTGGTCCCGCACCGCCTTTACCATGTCGGGCGCGCCGGGGGCACCTGCGGGCAATGAGGGCAATTTCCACGACGCGGTGATCCGGGTGTTTGTCGATATGTATGACAAGGGCCTGATCTATCGCGGCAAGCGGCTGGTCAACTGGGATCCGCATTTCGAGACCGCGATTTCCGATCTTGAGGTCGAGAATATCGAGGTTCCCGGCCACATGTGGCATTTCAAATACCGGCTGGCGGGGGGCGAGACCTATACCTATGTCGAGCGGGACGCCGACGGGAATGTGACGCTTGAAGAGGAACGCGACTACATTTCCATCGCCACCACCCGGCCCGAGACCATGCTGGGCGATGGGGCGGTGGCGGTGCATCCGTCGGATGAACGCTATGCGCCGATTGTCGGCAAGCTGTGCGAAATTCCGGTCGGGCCGAAAGAGCACCGCCGCTGGATTCCGATCATCACCGATGAGTATCCTGATCCGGCGTTCGGCTCCGGCGCGGTGAAGATCACCGGCGCGCATGATTTCAACGATTATCAGGTCGCCCGGCGGAACGACATTCCGATGTATCGGCTGATGGACAGAAAAGGCCGGATGCGCGGCGGCGATGGTGACTGGCCCTATGCCTTCTGGGCGGCCTTGGCGCAGATGGTCGCCGGGGGCGAGGAAAAAATGCCGGACAGCCTTACGCCCAAAGATCGGGAGTCGTTTGAACGTTTGGCGCAGCGGATAAAAGGGTTCACCGACGAAGACCAGACGCCCCCTGAAGACGAAATCGAATATTTCAACCTCGTGCCTGATGATTTGCGCGGGCTGGACCGGTTCGAGGCGCGCGATAGGGTGGTGGAACAGATCACCGCCGAGGGGCTTGCGGTGATGACCACCGATGCAAGCGGCAACCCGGTCCCGCTGGTCGAGGAAAAACCGATCATGCAGCCGTTCGGCGATCGCTCTAAAGTGGTGATCGAGCCGATGCTGACCGATCAGTGGTTTGTGGACACGGCGAAAATCGTCGGCCCGGCGATAAAGGCGGTGAAGGACGGACAGGTGAACATCCTGCCCAAATCGGGCGAGAAGGTGTTTTTCCATTGGATGGAGAACATCGAACCCTGGTGCATCTCGCGGCAACTGTGGTGGGGGCACCGGATACCGGTGTGGTATGGACCGACGAAAGAGGCGCTTGAGGAATGGCCTGAGGAATGGCCTGAGCGCGAGGTCATCCGTCGCAGGCACAGGCACAACAGAGACGGCAAACAGTTTTGTGCGATTTCAGAGGAAGAGGCTCTTGCGCAGGCACGTGCATATTACGGTGAAAATGTCAAACTTAACCCTGACGATACCGGTTTTCCCGCCATAATTTATAGCCGGAAAAGGGTCACCAGCGATAAGCCTTTCGTCGAACTCAACCGCGACCCCGACGTTCTTGACACCTGGTTTTCGTCCGGCCTCTGGCCCGTCGGCACCCTCGGCTGGCCCGAAAAAACGCCAGAACTGGAACGCTACTTCCCCACATCCGTGCTTATCACCGGGCAGGACATCCTGTTTTTCTGGGTCGCCCGGATGATGATGATGCAGCTTGAGGCGGCGGGCGACATCCCCTTCCGCACCGTCTGTCTGCACGGTCTGGTCCGCGACGCGCAGGGCCGGAAAATGTCGAAATCCACCGGCAATGTCATCGACCCGCTGGAGGTCATCGACCAATACGGGGCCGATGCGCTGCGCTTTGCCAATGCGTCGATGGCCTCGCTCGGCGGGGTGCTGCGGCTCGACATGGCGCGGATCGCGGGCTACCGGAATTTCGGCACCAAGCTGTGGAACGCCGCGCGCTTTGCCGAAATGAACGGGGCTTATGACGGCCATGTGCCGGGCAGCGAACCGCCAGACGCGACCCGGACGCCGAACAAATGGATCATCGGTGAGGCGGGAAAACTGCGCCAAGAGGTCGATGCGGCCCTTGCCGCCTTTCGCTTCAATGACGCCGCGGGCGCGCTTTACGCCTTTGTCTGGGGCAGGGTCTGCGACTGGTATGTGGAGTTTTCCAAGCCGCTTCTGAACTCCGAAGACCCCGCAGTCGTGCAGGAAACCCGCGCGACCATGGCATGGGTCATCGACCAGTGCCTGATCCTGCTGCATCCCATCATGCCGTTCATCACCGAAGAACTCTGGGGCGCACTCGCCAAGCGCGAAAAAATGCTGATTCACGCTGATTGGCCGAAATACGGGGCTGAACTGGTCGATGCAGAAGCCGACCGGGAAATGAACTGGGTCATCAGCCTGATCGAGAACATCCGTTCCGCCCGCGCGCAGCTTCATGTGCCTGCGGGCCTGAAAATCCCGATGATCTGTCAGTCGCTTGATGCGGCCGGACAACAGGCGCTCGCCCGCAACCGGGCACTGATCTTCAGGCTGGCCCGGATTGACAGCCTGACCGATGCACAGACTTTGCCCGAAGGCTCTGTCACCATCCCCGCCGACGGCGGAACCTTTGCGCTGCCGCTTGCTGATGTGATTGATATTCAGGCCGAGATGGCCCGGCTCGAAAAATCCCTGCAAAAACTTGATCAGGAGCTTGGCGGCCTGCGCGGGCGGCTTTCAAACCCGAAATTCGTTGCGGGCGCACCGGCGGAAGTGGTGGAAGACACCCGCACCAACCTTGCCGCGCGCGAAGAGGAAGAGGCGAAACTGAGCGCCGCCCTCGACCGGCTGCGCGCCATCGCCTGACGCCCCTGCCCCGATGTAACCGCTTGCACAGCCCCCCCGTTGGCGATAGACCAAAACCGCCGGACCCGGAGATCATCCTTTCGTGCCCCCGACATCCGCCCCCGATACACACCCGGACACCCCCTATTCATCGCGCAACCTGATGCGCCGGTTGTGGCGGGACTATCTGTCGAAACATAAATACTGGATGGCGTTTTCGGTGGTGCTGCTGATGATTGAGGGCGGCGCACTTGCAGCCCTGGCCAAACTGCTGGAGCCGATGTTCGACCGGGTGTTTATCGGCGGCGATGCCGGGGCGCTGTGGTGGATCGGCGGGACGATTGCCGTGCTGTTTTCGCTCCGTGGGATCAGCGAACTGATCCGCAAGACGGTTCTGGTCCGCATTGCCCAGGAATCATCGACCGAGATGCAGGCCGATCTGCTGGAACACCTGATGACGCTCGACAGCGCGTTTTTCCAGAAAAACCCGCCCGGATCGCTGATCGAATATGTTCAGGGCGACACGAACGCGATTCAGAACATATGGAGCACGGTGATCCAGGGCGTGGGGCGGGATGTGTTCGCCCTGTTCTGGCTGTTTGCGGTGGCCCTGTCGGTCGATTGGGTCTGGACGCTGGTGACGCTGATTGCCGCCCCGGTGCTGATCCTGCCGGTCGTCGCGCTGCAACATTATGTGCGCCGCAAGACCGGGCAGATGCGGCGCGAGGCCGGTTTGCGGTCCACCCGGCTTGATGAGGTTTTCCACGGCATCAACCCGGTCAAGCTGAACCAGATGGAGGCCTATCAGCTCGGGCGTTTTCAGGCGATCATCACCCGGATCGTCCGGGCCGAGATCAAAATCGCCGCCGGGCGGGCGACGGTTCCGGCGCTGATTGACGTGGCGACGGGGGCGGGCTTTTTCTGCGTCCTGCTGATCGGTGGCCGGGACATTATCGAGGGCGAGAAAACCGTCGGCCAGTTTATGAGCTTTTTCACCGCTATGTCGCTGACCCTGCAACCGTTGCGCCGTCTGGGGGGGGTTGCGGGCATCTGGCAGGTTGCCGCGGCCAGTCTGGAGCGGCTCTATCGCCTGTTTGATGAGCGCCCCGGTATCGTGACCCCGGCAGAGCCGGTCGCGGCACCACGGGCCAATGAAACCGAAATCCGGTTCGAGGATGTCAGGCTGAGCTATGGCGACATGCCTGTCCTGCAAGGGGCAAGTTTTGTCGCCGGGGCGGGCGAGACGACGGCGCTTGTTGGTGCATCCGGGGCGGGCAAGACAACGGTTTTCAATGTGATGACCCGGTTGGTGGAGCCGCAACAAGGTCGGGTGACCATCGGCGGGCGCAACCTTGCCGACATGCGGCTGACCGATTTGCGGGCGATGTTTTCGGTTGTCTCTCAGGACACGCTGCTGTTCGACGAAACCCTGCGCGAAAATATCCTTCTGGGGCAGGGTGCGGTGGACGAAGAGCGGTTGCAGCGCATTCTGAACGCCGCCTATGTGGATGATTTCCTGCCGGAGCTTGGCGCGGCGCTCGAAACCCCCGCCGGGCCGCGCGGCAGCAATCTGTCGGGCGGTCAGCGGCAGCGGATTGCGATTGCGCGGGCGCTGTTGCGCGACGCCCCGGTGCTGTTGCTGGACGAGGCGACCTCTGCGCTTGACAGCAGGTCCGAGGTCGTGGTGCAGGAGGCCCTGGAACGGCTGAGCCGGAACCGCACCACATTGGTCATCGCGCACCGGCTGTCCACCATCCGCAATGCCGACAAGATCGTGGTGATGGATCAGGGCCGGGTGGTCGATGAGGGCAGGCATGAGGAATTGCTGGCGCGCGGGGGGATTTACGCCGACCTCTACGCCTTGCAATTCGGGCCGGAGTCCGGGCAATGAGGGGCGGGCGCTGCCCGGACCATGACCCGCCCGTGAAGGAGACCCGATGACCTCCCAATGCCGCCGTCTGATCGCCGTGACCGGGGCGGACCGCAAGGGCTTCCTACAGGGCCTTGTGACCAATGATGTGTCGGGGCTGGACAAGGGCGGGCTGGTCTATGCCGCGCTTCTGACCCCGCAGGGCAAATATCTGGCCGACTTTCTGATGCTGGAGCGCGACGGGGCAATTCTGCTCGACGTGAAGGCGGCCCTGGCCGAAGACCTCATCCGCCGTCTGTCGATCTATCGCCTGCGCGCCGATGTCGCGATTGCACCGGTGGCCTCCCGCGTCCGGCGCGGGACCGGCGCGCCCCCCGCAGGGGCCATACATGACCCCCGGCATCCGGCACTCGGCTGGCGGCTCTATTCCGGCGACGGGGACGACGGCGACACCGAAACCGACTGGGACGCCATCCGCGTGGCGCATTGTATCCCCGAGACAGGTATCGAACTGACCCCGGACACCTTCATCCTCGAAGCCGGATTCGAGCGACTGAACGGGGTTGATTTCCGCAAAGGGTGCTATGTCGGGCAAGAAGTCACCGCTCGGATGAAGCACAAGACCGAGCTGCGCAAGGGGCTGGTGACCGTTTCCGTCGGGGGCACCGCGCCACCGATGGGGTGCGAGATCACTTCGGGCGGCAGGGTCGCGGGGCGGCTGTTTACCTGCTCCGGCGACCGCGCCATTGCCTATCTGCGATTCGACCGGGCAAGAGGGGCGACGCTGCGGGCGGGCGACGCCACGGTCATCTGGCCGGGCTGAACACCGCCCGGCGGGGGCAAATTCCTCCATCACCGCGGCGGCTTTCCCGACAAAGCGTCGAAATTCCTTGCATACACGCCGCTAAAGGCGCATGTAACAGCGGCCCGCGATCCGGACGGGTAATCCAAGACGGAGTGACCATGGCCAAGGAAGAAATGCTCGAATTTCCCGGCGTCGTGAAGGAACTCCTGCCGAATGCGACGTTTAGGGTCGAGCTTGAAAACGGCCATGAAATCATCGCTCATACGGCAGGCAAGATGCGCAAGAACCGCATCCGTGTTCTGGCCGGCGACAGAGTGCAGGTCGAAATGACCCCCTATGACCTGACCAAGGGGCGGATCAATTACAGGTTCAAGTGATCCCCCGCCCGGCATGTCCGCACCATGACGAAACTTATTCTGGGGTCCGCCAGCCCCCGGCGGCTGGCATTGCTGGCGCAGATCGGCATTGTGCCTGACGGGATTCGCCCGGCGGAGATTGACGAGACCCACCTGCCCGGCGAATTGCCGCGCCATTGCTGCATCCGGCTGGCGGGGCAGAAGGCGCGCGCGATACCGGTCTCTGATGACGAGGCGGTGCTGTGTGCCGACACGCTTGTTGCCGTCGGGCGGCGCATTCTGGGAAAGCCGTCGGATGAGGCCGAGGCCCGTGCCTTTCTGCGCCTGATGTCGGGGCGGCGTCACCGGGTGATTACCGCCGTTGCCCTGCGCAGGCGCGACCGGCTGTGGCAGAAAGACGTGACAACCACGGTGCGTATGGCGCGGCTGACCGAGACCGACATTGACGCCTGTATTGGCTGCGGTGACTGGCGGGGCAAGGCCGGGGCTTATGCCATTCAGGGATATGCGGCGCGTTTTGTGCCTTGGATCGGCGGGTCGTGGACGGCGGTTGTCGGGTTGCCTCTGGCCGAAACGGTTGCCCTGTTGCGCGCGGCGGGTGTGCCGGAGCCGCGCCGGTGAACAGGCCTGTGCATATCGGCCCAGCCGGGCGGATGGTTTGGCAACTGACGCGCCAACATGCAGAGGCCTTATGAAGGGCCGCATCATCGTGCTGGGGCGTCTGGGCGCGCGACGGGCGGCGGCGCTGATCGAGAATGGCCGGTTGTCCGATTTTCTGACCGAACCGGCGGACCCCGGCGCGTTCCGGCCCGGCACGGTCTGTCGGGCGGTGGTGGAGCGCCGGATCAAGGGGCAGGGCGGCGTCTTTGTCCGCCTGCCGGGCGGGGCCGCGGGCTTTCTGAGTCAGGCACAGGGGCTATCCCCCGGCCAGAGCCTGCCGGTTCAGGTGACAGGCCATGCCGGGCAGGGCAAGGCCGCGCCGGTCACCGCAAGGCTCCTGTTCAAGAGCCGCCACGCGATTGTCACCCCCGGCGCGCCGGGGCTGAACGTCTCTCGCCGGATCACCGGGCCGGACGAACGCGCCCGCCTGATGCGGATTGCCGGGGAGCAAATGGCGGGCCGTGCGGATGGCCTGATCATCCGGTCCGCCGCGAAAGGCGCGGGCACGGACGACATCGCAGAGGACATTGCCGCGATGCGCGATCTGGCGGCCGGTGTGATGGCCGCCGCCGGGAAGGGCGGGCCGGAGTTGCTGTCTGACGGTCCCGACCCCCATGATCTGGCCCGGCGCGAATGGGCGGCGGATCAGCTCGCCGACGGGGACGATGCTTTCGCGGATCACGGGATTGCCGAACACCTTGCCCCTTTCCGGGCGGCACGCGCCCCCCTTGCGGGCGGGGCGTCGATGTATGTCGAACCCACCCGCGCGCTGGTGGCGGTGGATGTGAACACCGGCAGCGACCTGTCGCCTGCGGCGGCGCTGAAGGCCAACCTCTCTGCCGCCGGGGACTTGCCGCGCCAGTTGCGGGTGCGCGGGCTGGGCGGCCAGATTGTCGTCGATTTCGCGCCGGTGGCGAAGAAAGACCGCCCCCGGCTGGAGCAGGCGCTGCGCACCGGGTTTCGGGCCGACCCGGTGGAAACCGCCCTTGTCGGATGGACACCCCTGGGGCATTTCGAGCTGCAAAGAAAGCGCGAACGCTGCCCGCTGTCGGAAAGCCTGCCCCGATGACCTGCCCGATCTGCCGGAAAGACAGCAATGAGCGCTTTCGCCCCTTCTGTTCCGGGCGGTGCGCCGATGTGGACCTGGGGCGCTGGCTCGGCGGGGAATACAGCCTGCCCGGCCCTGACCATGACGATGACCACGACGACAGGGCAAAGGCGGGTGAAACCGGGCCGCAGAAGGATCGCCAAAGGCAGTGACCGGGCCGATTTCCCTCTGGACAGCGACCGCCGGGCTGACTAGAAGATCGCGACCCGAAGCAGGTAACCCGCTTCACCCGTGCCCGGGTAGCTCAGGGGTAGAGCAGTGGACTGAAAATCCTCGTGTCGGTGGTTCGATTCCGCCCCCGGGCACCATTTTCCAAAGGCCGGGTTTGCGCGCGCTCATGGCCCGCACGGATAGGCCGGGAAAGAGTGAGGGCGCGCCGTCCCACCATAAAGACCTCTGCATAATGGCGCATCAACTGCCAAATTGTCCGCCCGGCGCTTGCTGCCCAAGCAGCGTCTGCCTGCCCCCCGGCAGGCGCTTATAGACGCCTCAATCTATTGGAACGTATGAATTTTATGGCAAGA
>JPPB01000251.1 GCA_001483205.1 alpha proteobacterium 3107 | reverse complement strand
GCGCTGCTGCATGGATGTAAGCGCTTTCACCGAAAATGTAAGCCCTTACATTCCGGCAAAGAGGCAAAACCCGCGTCCGGCTGGCTAAGGGGGGGCGCGGCCCCAAGCAGTTCCGCCGGGCGGGATCAGGGCCGGGACTTGGACTCAAAATCCGGGCGTCAGGCCTTACCACCCCGGCACAGGCGTCACGGCCCGGCAGGGGCGCTTCCCTCCAGCCGCAGGAACACACTGCTGTTATCGTCATTCCGGTAGAAGGGCACGCCGCCCGGCTGCGCTCCGCTGCGGGCAATCCCGGCCACCTCAGCCAGAACCACCCTGGTGATGAACGGCAGATCATGGCCGCGCGCCTGCTCAAGCGGCATCCATTGCAGATGCGACAGTTCCCCAGACGCGCGGGAAAAATCGTCCGGGTCGCCCTGCACCGCCCCGGCATCAACCAGAAAGAACCGGGCATCGAACCGGCGCGGGCGGCCCGGCGGGGTGATGGCGCGAAAGACAAAGCGAAAGCCCGCCGCGTCGGGCAGGTGGCCGGTGGCGGCAAAGGCGGCCCAGTCATCGGGCACCGGGCGCGTCGTCGGCCATGTGCCGGGCACCCCGAGGACAAGGCCGGTTTCTTCCCACAGCTCCCGGATGGCGGCGGCTTGCAGGGCATGGGCGCGCGCCGGGCCCGCGCCTTTGCCAAGCGCGCTCAGACAGCCCTGCGCCACCGTTCCGGCCAGCGGCACAGAGCCATCGCCCGCATCCACCGCACCGCCGGGAAACACGAACTTGTCCGGCATGAACGCCGCCCGCGACCGCCGCCTGCCCATCAGCACACGGGGCGCGGGGGTCGCGCCGTCGCGCAGCAGGATCACGGTTGCGGCGTCGCGGACGGGCGGGGGTGGCTTTCCCGGCACGGCGTCAGGCATTCCGCGCCTCACCAAAGCCGTGCATCCGCTTGGCCCACTGAAAGCCGATGATCGCCCCCTTCAGGCGCGGCAGAAGGTAGAGCGAAAGCCCGACACAGCCCACCGACAGCACCGTCGCCATCACCAGCGGGTCGGGCCGATACTGGGTATAGACCACATGGATGACCGGGGCCATCAGGTGCCCGACGATCAGAATGGTCAGATAGGCCGGGCCGTCATCGGCGCGGTGGTGGCGCAAGTCCTGCCCACAGACCGGGCAGGCATCGCGCACCTTCAGATAGCCGCTGAGCAACGGGCCGGTGCCGCAATTCGGGCACCTGCCCCGCCAGCCGCGGATGAGGGCGGGCCTGATCGGGCGGTTCGGGTCGTTGAGGTCGTCGGGGGCAACATCGGTCACGGGGGGCACTCCTGTCACTGGCACACCCTGTCGCGGGCGTGTTGCCAGAATAGCCGTCTTTGCCGGGGGTTTGAAGGTGCCGGGGCCGCCCGCGTCGGCATGTCGCAAGGGATGACCTCTGCGTATTGGCCTGAGCCGGGCAGGGTACCGGGGCCACCCCCTACCCCGCGCGCCCGTAAAAGCCCGTGTTCTCTTCTGCCGTGAACCGCCGCCCCGGTGTGTCGTAATAGGTGAACACGGCGATGATGCGCTGCCTTGCGCCCCGCACTGGCGTCACCCTGTGCGCCGTATTGCGCCCGCGAAAGACATTCAGCGTGCCGGGGGCAAGTCTCAGCCGCCGCACCATCGGGTCTTCGCCCTGAAGCAACCGCGCAACGCCCGCATAATTCGGATCGTCGCCCGTGCGCAGCCCCGTGCGGTATTCAAACGCCCCGCCCGCCTCGGGTGCCTGCAAAAGCAGGGTCGTGGTGAATTCGGACCGGTCGAAATGCCAGTTGAGCGCCTCGCCCGCGCCATAGCCCATGACATTGAACCGGGCCAGCGGATCATCCATCGGATAGAGCGCAGGCATGTCCATCGTCTCGGCCAGAAACCGGATCAGCGGCGCATAGGTATAGGCCGCATCCAGCGCCCCGCCCGCAAGCTGATCGGCACAGAGCGTATGATTGATTGTCCGCCGCCGGCAGAGGGCCGGATGATCGGCAGGCAGGCCCGGAATATCATCCCTGAAATAGATATTGTGCAGGCGCTCATGGGTGAAGGCTTCGCGCGCCAGTTTCGGCACCGCCGCGCGCAGCACATCCTCAATCGCCCCCCCGCGCATAAAGCCGGGCAGGTTGAACATGCCATCCCGGTCAAGATCGGCCCGGCACCGGCTGACCAGCGCGCGATACGCCCCAGTGTCCGGCCGGTTCAGCGGATAGGTTTCCAGATCAAGAACGGTAGTGATGTCTGCTGTCATCGG
>JPPB01000250.1 GCA_001483205.1 alpha proteobacterium 3107 | reverse complement strand
CGCTCACCGGTCCCGACTTGGGAACGACGATGTTGGGCAATCGAGGCAGGGGTGAATGATGCCATCGGCGTCAGTGGCGCTTTCGATCAGCCGCAGCGCCGTGGTGCCGACGGGAATGATCCGCCCGCCCGCGCGCTTTGCCGCGTTGATTTCAGCCGCAGCGGTGGGGGTGATTTGCCCCCATTCGGCGTGCATCTTATGCTGGCGGGGGTCGTCCGTCCTGACCGGCAAAAAGGTTCCCGCACCGACATGCAGGGTGACATGGGTCAGGCCGACACCCCGCGCGGCGATCCGTTCCAGAAGCCGTTCGTCGAAATGCAGCGAGGCCGTCGGGGCCGCCACCGCCCCGGAATGCCTGGCAAAAACCGTCTGATAATCCTGTCGGTCGCGGGCATCCGCGGCGCGCCGGGCGGCGATATAGGGCGGCAGCGGCATCTGGCCGGTCTCTGCCAGCACCCGGTCAAACGCCTCGCCCCGCAGGTTAAAGCGCAACGCCGCGTCCCTGTCAGACCGTGAAAGGCACTCTGCCGACAGGATTTCCGAAAACGCCACCACATCGCCCTTGCGCAGCTTGCCGAGCGGCCTTGCCAGAGCGCGCCAGACATCATCATCTGCCATCGGTTCAAGCAATGTGACCTCAACCCGCGCCTCTGTGGTCGCGCCGCCCGCGCCTGCGCGCCTGCGGATACCGTTCAGCCGGGCCGGGATCACCCTTGTGTCATTCAGGATCAGCCGGTCGCCGGGCCGGAGCAGGTCGGGCAGGTCATCGACCCGCCGGTCCCGGAACGTTTCCCCCTGCACATATAACAGCCGCGCCGATGTTCTGGGCGAGACGGGCCGCGTGGCGATCAGATCGGCGGGCAGATCGAAATCAAAGTCGGACAGTTTCAAGGCGGTCACTCCGGCAGTTCCGGCGGCGGGCGCTGAAAAATCTCTCTGAACATGCCCGGCGTCAGGATGGACAGCGGATTGACCGTCGCCTGCGGGTCGGACACCGCCCCGCGCAGGCTGAAATTGAACCCGAACAGCCCTTCGCCGGGGCGGGTGAATAATGAGCCGATCCCGTTGACCAGATAGACCGGGGACAGCACCCCCTGTATGTCCAGTTGCTTGCCCGCGAGGTCATAGATACCGTTCAGGCTCACACCGAGCGAGGGGCCGGAGGCACTGGCGCGGCTGATAACCACCTGTTCCGGTGTCAGGCGGAACCGCGCATCCGCACTCACAAAGGCCAGCCCGCTGCCGTTCAGTTGCTCAAGCAACCCGATGACGCTGATCGCATTCAGAAGGTCCGCAAGGGCGGGCGCGCCCCGGACGCGAAAACCGTCGGTTATCCTGAGCTGGCCGTCAAGAACGCCCTTCCGCTCCAGCGGGGCCAGAACCAGATCGAGCGTGCCGCCGCGCGCCCGGCCCAGAATGCCGATGGCCCCCAGAACCGCGCCCGCGTCATCGCTTCGCACCCGGATCGCGGACCTGCCGGATTGGGGCACAAGCTCGCCGGTGATGCGCGCCGCGTCGTTCAGGGTGGCGCTGAAACCACCCGCGACCCCGGCCCCGAGAACGAAATTGCCCCTGAAATCCGACAGCACGACATTATCCGACACCGTAACCCGGTCAAGCGCCGCCGAAACCGGGGTTGATGTGCCACCGCCACCGCCGCCCCCCTGCCCGAGGCCCGCCGCACCGCGAATGTCCATCCGCCCGCCGGTGATCTGAATATCGGGGGGCTGGCCCCGGCCCCGGCCGGTCAGGACCACGGGGGCGTCCAGCCAATCGCCCGCCCTGATCCGGCTGAACCGCATTTCATCCAGCGTGCCGTCCTCGTGCAGGGTCACCGTGCCCTCGGCCTCCAGCCCCCCGGCCTCCAGCCGCAGGGCCTCAATACGCGGGCGTGCGCCCAGTTCGCCCTCCACCAACAGGCTGGCGGTCTGGTCGGCGGCTTTGGACCAGCCAAGGGGGGGCAGCCGCACCTGCACACCGCTCAGGTCCGACTGCAACCTGAAACGCGGCGGCGCATCCGGGCCAAGGTCGATCTCCACACGCCCGGTCGCCATGCCCTCGACACTGCCGGGCGGCAGGCTGATCCCGAACTCATCCAGAAACGCCTGCGACAGGTCAACTGTTCCCTCGATCCGTGACCGGCCCTCTGTGTCGGTGTCAAACGCCTGTATCCAGGCAACCAGCCCCGTGGCCTGCCCCAACCGCACCGCGCCGGAAATCTCGACCCCCTCATTCGATCCGCGCAGCGACAGCATATCGGCCTGCAACCGCCGCCCGCCGATGATCTTGTCCGAAGTCACATCGCGCAGCATCACCTCGGCCTGAAAATCCACGTCTGTCGCCTTTAGACCCCGGATCAGGTCCAGCCCCAGCCGGGCGGTCACGTCGGCCTCTCCGTCGGCGATGTCGGGTGTGCGGCCCGCCCGTTGCAGGATCTCAAGCGGCGGCGCGTCCAGCAGCGACAGCAGGGCGGGAATATCGCCGCGCAGCCGCAGATCGGCGTCAAGCCGTTCAGGTTCCGCACGGGTGTCGGCAACCCCGAAGGTCGAGTCCGTCACATCAAGCCTGCCGCCATTCGGCGCGACCACATGGCCGTTTTCGACGGTGAGGGAAAAGGCGTGGTCATGTATCGACGCAAACCCCGATGCCCCGGTGATGACCGGCAGGGTCTTTACATATCTGACGGTTGCGTCGTCAAACCTGAACGCCAGCGCGCCAAGCGGTTCCTGCCCCGGTGTGGCGCGCAGAAAGGCCGCAACATTGTGCAGCACCCCGCTTTGGACATTCTCCGTCACCCATTTGCGTGTCTGCGGCGCAAACCGGTCCGGCCACAAAGCGGCGGCATCCTCAACCGCCAGCCGCGCCGCCGTCATGTCGAGCGCCGCCTGCCAGCCCTGCGGCCCGGCGGTGATCCGACCCTTGCCGACAAGATGCGTGTCACCGCCGAACAGAACCATCTGCCCGATTGAAACGGTCAGGGGATCAAAGCGCAGCCGCAGGTCGAGCGCGCCCCCGTCAAAGGCAACCGGGGCCGTGAACATCGCACCGGGGTTAGCGGTGATACTGGTAAAGCGGAGTTGCCCGAGCATGGTCCGGGGCCAGCCGCCATCCATATCGCGCAAATAGCCCTGTCCCTCGGCCCTGAGCGTCAGCGCATCGGTTTCCACGGAAAACTCGTCAAAGCGCACCCGCCCGGCGGCAGGGTCATAGCCGAAATAGGCCCGGCCCGACCGGAACTCCACCGGTTCGGCCTCCGGCGTCGGCTGAAGAACGCCCGCGTCAATATCAAGGGTGCCGTTCATGGTGTGCAGGGTGCCGTCGTCATCAAGCTCTGCCCGCAGCGCGCCCGAGACCGGGGCCTCGATAACCGACAGCCAGGCCAGCGCCGGGGACTGGGTGGCGAAGTCCGACGCGGGCAGCCCCGACATCCGGGCTGAAAGCACGGCCCGCGATGTTTCCCTGAAGGCGCTGATCGTCAGCTCACCACGGGCGATCTGATCCGTGCCGGAGTCCAGGTCGAAGCCAAGGCGCATCTCTGTCTTTTCGCCGTCGCGCTCAAGCACCGCGTTCGCCCCGGACGCCACCCAGAACCGCCCGGCCCGCACGTCCTCATACTCAAAGGTCAGGTCGCGGACGGCAATCGACCTGATATGCGACAGCAGCGGCGCGTCAAAGGCTGCCTCGACCCCGTTCAGAATATCGGCGAATGACCCGGTGGGGCTGAGCGGCCCCTCGCCGGTTTCCAGCGACAGATCAAACCGGCCGTCGGGTTCCCGGCGCAGGGACAGCACCACCCCGCTGAGCTCCACCCCCGTGGGGTGAAGCTGTCCGCCCAAGGCATGACCGGCGGACAGCCTGATGGCGACCTCTGCCAGTTCCGCCAGCGGAAGCCCGGCTGCATCCGAGACCACAAGATCGTGCAGCAGAACGACAGGCGACAGGTCAGGGCCGATGGCAAAGCGGGTGCGGTCAATTTCAAGCGCGCCCCCGGCCATGACCGCCTCTAGCCGGGTTTCGATCCGCTGCGTGATCCGGTCCGGCAGGGTGATCTCCCGCCCCGAGACGGCAAACAGCGCCACCCCGAAGGCGGTGGTGACAAGGACGACCTTGACGGCACCCCAAAGCCCCCGCAGGCCCCAGCCCAGGCCCCGGCGCACAAGCCTATACGGATGTTTGCTCATCTTGCCCCGTGCCTCCCGCAACGGGTGTTGCAGTCTTTATTGCCACATTGCCACGACAGTGCCGCGACGCCCACGGTAAGGCAATTCGCACAATCATTCCACAGGGACCGCGCATGAGCGGTGACAATTCAGCCTGACGTGATGAAATCGATTGCAAAGACCTCTGCATAATGGCGTCATCGGCGGGAATTTGCCGGGTGGCCCTTATCCGGTAGATAAAATCGTGAAAAAAGTTGCGGGACGGGCAACGGGCCGCTAGAAATTCGTTGGTGTGTGAGCACCGGCGTTGCCATGCCTCTGTTGGCGCTTCAACGACCGGAAAACGCATAAACCGGAAAAACGCACAAAAGGGGGCAAAGCCTTGCGACTGAAACCGGGACACACAGTTGGTGCCGCGCTGAGCAGGCGGCTGCCTGAGAAACGCATGATCATTCAGTCGGATACCGGCGCGCGCTTTGTTCGCCTGTCGCCCTTTGCGCAACTCTCCGCGATCTGCGGCGCGACAACCCTGTTCGCGTGGACGATTTTCGCCAGCGCCGCCCTGTTCACCGATACAATCGATACCGGCGGCGTCAGGGCAGAGGCAGAGCGCAAACAGGCTCTTTATGAACAGCGCCTGAATGCCCTGTCAGCAGAGCGGGACCGGAGTGTGCAGCAGGCCCGGGCCGCACAGGCCCGCGCCGGGGCCGCCCTCAGCGAGATGTCACTGATGCAATCGGCGCTGCTGGCCTCTGAGGATCGGCGGCGAGAGCTTGAAGGCGGCCTGAACAGTTTCCGCACCGCCCTGCACCGCATGACCGGGGAACGTGACGAGGCCCGCGCCGCCCTGCAAGAAACCCAAGGCCTGCTGGCACAGGCAGAGGATGACGGGCAACAGCGGCAAACCCGCGTTTCCGACATGGAGACGGTGATCAGCTTTCTGTCAGAGGCGCTTGAAACCGCCGGGGCGGAGCGCGACCGGACCGTCTCTGAGGCCCGCCGGGCAGAAGGGCGGGTTTCTGAACTCCTCTATGAGGCACGGCTGACGGACGAACGCAATGACCGGATTTTCGAGCAGCTTGAGGAAGCGGTTGAGGTTTCGCTGACCCCACTGGACGAGATGTTCAGGCGCGTCGGCTATGAACCGGAACGGGTGATCGAAAGCATTCGCCGGGGATATTCCGGTCAGGGTGGCCCGCTGACGCCGATTTCCTTCTCGACCTCAAACCGCACCCCGGATGAAAGCAGCGCCCGCGCCAACGCCATCTTAAGAGAGATGGATCGGGTGAACCTCTATCGGATCGCGGTGCAGAAAATACCGTTTCACATGCCGGTCAGCGGGACGTATCGTTTTACGTCCGGCTTTGGCCCCCGCTGGGGGCGGATGCACAACGGCAGTGATTTTGCCGCCGCCCATGGCTCTCCGATTTACGCGACCGCCGATGGTGTGGTCAGCCATGCCGGGTGGTCGGCGGGCTATGGGCAGATGATAAAGGTCCGGCATGACTTTGGCGTTGAGACCCGCTATGCCCACCTGTCGCGCATTCATGTCAGGGTCGGCCAGAGCATTTCGCGCGGCGACCGCATCGGGGATATGGGAAATTCTGGACGCTCAACCGGAACCCATCTACACTATGAAATCCGCGAAAGCGGCAAACCCGTCAACCCGATGACATATATAAGGGCAGCACGCGATGTTTTCTAAAAGCAAGACCAACGAACCCGACCCCCGGAAACAGGCCACCCCCGAGGCCGCGAAGGTGAGTGATACGGCGACGTATCCCGCCGCTAAGCAGGAGGTCGCCCCGGCGCGGGAAGGGGCTGCGAAGATCAAACCGCCGGTCTCGACGCTTTCAACCGACCTGCACGTCAAGGGCAATATCAAGACCACCGGTGACATCTTGGTCGAGGGCCAGGTCGAGGGCGATATTCGCGCCCATCTGCTGACGCTTGGCGAAAGCGCGACGGTGAAGGGAGAGGTGATTGCCGATGATGTGGTCGTCAATGGCCGGGTTATTGGCCGGGTGCGGGGGCTGAAGGTGCGGCTGACCTCGACGGCGCGGGTGGAAGGCGACATCGTTCACAAGACGATTGCCATCGAATCGGGGGCGCATTTCGAGGGCTCGGTGCAGCGGCAGGATGACCCGCTGAGCACCACCGGCAACAGACCGTCCGCTGCCGCCGCCGTGCCGCCGCAACAGCAGACCGCCGTCAGGACATCGTGATACATCCCTGATACCGCGGAGCGACGGGGGCGCGCTCCGGGCGGGGGGCCGTCCGGCGGCCCGTTTCAAAGACCTCTGCATGATGATCGAGCCGGGCAGCCGCCTGCCGGGGATGAGACGGCGCGCGCCCACCCGTGCGGGCCGGACGCGGCCATCATCACGCCATATGCGCAGCTCTCACTCTCAGGTCTGGTTTTCGCGGCGGAAGGCCCCCTGAACGATCCGGTCAATCACCATTGCCACAAACAGGATGGCAAAGCCCCCGAGCAGCCCCGGCCCCTTGGCGGCGTATTGCAGCGCCTCAAGGATTTCCTTGCCCAGCCCCCCGCCGCCAATCAGCGAGATAATCACCACCATCGACAGGCACATCAGGATCGTCTGGTTGACCCCGGTCATCACCGAGGGCAGGGCAAGCGGGATTTCCACGTCCTTCAGCAACTGCCAGCGGGACGCCCCGAAGGCGACCGCGGCCTCTTTGATGCTTTCGGGCACCCCCCGCATCCCCAGCGCCGTCAACCGGATCACCGGCGGCATCCCGAAGATGATCGTCGCCAGAATGCCCGGCGGATTGCCGGTTCCGAAAAACGCGATAATCGGGATCAGATAGACGAACGCGGGCAGGGTCTGCATCAGGTCAAGCACCGGCTCGGCAAACTTGTAGGCCCGGCTCGACTTGCCGAACCAGATGCCCAGCGGGATGCCGAACACGACGCACAGGATGACCGAGGCCCCGACCAGCGCCACCGTCTCCATCGCCACCTCCCAATAGCCCAGCAACGCGACATAGCCCAGCGCCGCCGCGGTGAATATCGCCACCCGCGGCCCGGCGGCCCGCCATGCCGTCACCACAATCACCAGCATCACCACCGGCCAGGGCGACCCGTTCAGCGCCACCGTCAGGGCGTCAAGCACCTGTCTGATACCATTGACAATGCCATCGAAAACATCGCCCCCCGCAACAGCCGCCCCGTCGATGGTGTCTTCCAGAGAAGTCGCCACAGACGAAAACAGCGTTCCCTGATCCGCCCCGAGGATCAGCGCCGACACCTCATCCTCGGGAAAGGCATCCAGAAGGGCAAGGGGCGAGTTGACGGTGAATTTATAGACGATCAGCGGGCCGATTGCGGCGGCCAGAACAACCCCCAGAAGGATGTTCGATGTCTTGCGCCCGCTTTCGGTTTTCTCCGGCTCAATGCGCCAGTTGGAATATTGCTTTTCATAGACCACATTGGCATAGGCCCCCTGGATCAGCTTGAAAAACAACAACAGCGCAATGCCGGTCAGCATGATCCCGGTTGCCTCGGCCTGCGCGGCAACAGACTGTTCCATAGTGGTATCCGCCGCCTTCTGGATATTCTCGGCCAGCTTGGTGAACCGGTCCACATCCGCCTGCTCGGTGGCATTGGCGGCGCGTTCGCGCAACTCCCCGGCGCGCTCCATCTGTCCGGCGGCACGTTCGGCAAGCTCTGCGCCGGGATTGCCCCAGGCCCCGCGGCCAAGCTGCACCCAGGCGATGATCTCAAGGATCAGGAATGTCCAGAACATCCCCCAGATCGCCCGCGACGCGGCCCAGATCGGCCCGAGCACGGCAGCCCAGAGGTTGAATGTCTTTGGCATGGCATTCGTGGCGTCATGGATTCGGTGGAACGCATTGGCGTAATACGCGCCGTTGACCTCGGTAAATTCGGCAATCGAGGCATCCAGCGCATCGTGGTCAACCTCGATGTCAGAGGCCGCCATGACTTTTATTTCAGTCGTCGCATCACTCATTCTTGCCTCCCTGAATGCCCCTTAGCAGCGTGGGCTTTGTCACAACGCCGACATCGGCACCGCCATCGGTGATCACAACCGGATGGTCGGTTCCGACCGCAAGGTCGATCAACTGGTCAAGGTCTGCCCCATGGTCGGCGCGCGGCGCGGCCTCAAGATCACCCTTGTAGCTGTCCGGCGGCTCCATAATCGAATGGGCCTTGACCAGCTTCAGCTTTGATATGCCCTGGACAAATTCCCGCACATAGTCATCCGCCGGGTTCATCACGATTTCCTCGGGCGACCCGATCTGAACGATCACCCCGTCTTTCATAATCGCGATCCGGTGGCCGATGCGGATGGCTTCGTCAAGGTCGTGGGTGATGAACAGCGTGGTCTTCTGAAGCTGCGCCACCAGCGCCTTGAACTGATCCTGCAACTGAAGCCGGATCAGCGGATCAAGGGCCGAGAACGGCTCATCCATCAACAGAATCTCCGGGTCTGATGCCAGCGCGCGGGCAATCCCCACACGCTGCTGCATCCCGCCCGACAGCTCTTTCGGCAGCCGGTCTTCATAGCCGGTCAGGTCAACCAGCCCCAGCGTGTGATCGGACACCGCCCAGCGTTTCGATTTCGAGACCTTTCTGATCTCCAGCGGATAGGCAACATTGTCGCGCACCGAGCGGTGGGGCATCAGCGCCATATGCTGAAACACCATGCCGATCTGCTGCGCGCGGATACGGCGCAATTCGGCCTCGCTGAGGGTCGATATGTCCTGTCCCAGAATTTCGATGGTGCCTGCGGTGGGCTCAATCAGGCGATTGACATGGCGCACCAGTGTCGATTTGCCCGAACCGGACAGGCCCATGATGCAAAAGATTTCGCCGCGCGGAACGTCAAAGGTCGCCCCCTGAACGCCGACAACACATTGGAACTCCGCCAGAACCTCCGGCTTGCCGATGCCGTCGCTTTTGACGGCGGCCATGGCTTCCTCGGCCCGCGCGCCAAAGATTTTCCAGACATCGGTCAGTTTGACGACTGATTCGCTCATATCTTCTCCCCGTCCCCGGCTAAATAAAAAAGCAGGCCGCCGGGGGGGTCCGGCGGCCTTTCCGTTGCACAGCCGTTCCTGACCGGCCTAGTTGCTGAGCCAGTCGAGAACTTTGTCCTCATTGGCCGCCACCCATTCTTCGGCATAGGCCAGAGGTTCCTTCTCGTCGATCACCAGTGCAAAGGTCATCGCCGAAACCTCATCCGTGGTCAGGCTCAGATTTGCCAGCATCGACGCCACTTCGGGATGGCTGCCTTCGAGCGCCTTCGCATAGTGAACATGCAGATAGGCGGAATCCCACGCAACCCCGGCATCCGACTTTTCAAGCCACTCCGGGTCGTCGGTCGGCTGTATCACCATCCATTTATCCGGGTCATAGGGCGGCTCTTCCAGTACCGTCATGTCATGCAGCGCAAAGACATAGTGCGGGGTATAGCAGAAACCGGCCCACGGCTTGCCCGCTTCGATGGCGTTGGCAAGGTCTGCATAGGCCACCGTTTCATCAATCTCGATCAGGTCCAGTGTCTGGTCATAACCGTATGACTTGGCGCGGATTTTCTCGACATTGGTCGAGGCCCAGCCGGGCGCGCCGATCCAGAGTTCACCCCGCCCGTCGCCGTTGCTGTCAAACAGGTTGGCGATGTCCGGGTTGGTCAGATCATCAATGGAAACGATGCCGTTGGCGTCAGCCGTCGCCTGATCGACGCACATGCCCTGGAACGCCACAACCCCGTTGGGGTTCATGGCCACGGTCCCCTTGTCCTGCACAAAGGTGTCATGCAGGTTCTGCTGATTCGGCATCCAGACTTCGGGATGGACGTGCATTGCGCCGGAATCCATCGCCTCGAACACAATCGGGTTGGTGGCGTTCTGAAGCTCGACCTCAAGACCGAGGTTTTGCTCGATGGCCACTTTCAGGATATGCGCGGTCGCGTTGACCGACGGCCAGTTGGGCACGCCGATCACAATATCCGCCGCCATGACCGGGCTTGCGAGCAGCAGCGCGGCGCTCGCGGAAAAAGTTGCAGTTCTTACCATCTTCGACTCCTTGCTGGTATAGTGGAATGATTGCATGGCGCAGGCAGGCGCTTCAATCGGATTCATACATTTCTCCGCATCAACCAACCTCACCCCCCGCCGGTGCTCTGGTCGCTGTGCCCGCGAACCTTCCACAGATTCGGGGCCGGAAAGAGCGAGAAAATAATAATACGATTTTTTAGTATCATTATTCATAATTGTTGGGAATAATGGGCCGAAACCCCCTTCATCCGGGAAGGTCAGTCCATGCCCCGTCGTCAATCGGCCCGCCAGGATCTCAGCCTCAAATGGCTGGAGCTGTTTCAGATATGTGCGCAGAAGGGGTCGCTTCAGGCGGTGTCCGATGAAACCGGCCTGACGATCAGCACCGTCTCGCACCACCTGCGCAACCTCGAAAACCATCTGGGGGTGGAGCTTTTCAACCATTCGCGCAGGCCGATGGTTCTGACCCCCAAGGGCCGGGTTTTCCTGCGGAATATCGACGATGCGCTGCATTCGATCCGCAAGGCAAAGGCCGAGGCCTCGGCGGGGAATGTTTCCGAGGCCAGCTATCTGCGGCTGGGCGCAATCGAGGATTTCGACAGCGATATTATGCCTGAGCTGGCTGTCTTTCTCCTGGATAACATGCCTGCCTGCGATTTCATGTATCTGACTGATTCGAGCCACGCGATCATCGACATGCTGCGCAATCGGCAACTGGATTTGGGCATCACCACCCCCCCCGGCGAACGCACCCGTGACCTGCGCGACCGCCCCCTGCTGCGCGACCCTTTCGTGGTTGTCCTGCCACGGGTGAACGAACAATCGATGTCGGACATTCTTGAGGGGCGCACAAAGCTGCCGTTCCTGCGCTTTTCCGGCAACCTGATCATTGCGCGCCAGATCGAGGCCCAACTGCGCCGCATCAGCCACTCTTCGTCGCACAAGTTCGAGTGCAGCAGCAATCAGACGCTGATGGCGATGGTGGCCGCCGGGGCCGGGTGGACGATCACCACCCCGTTGCTGTTCTCGCGCGCGAAACGGTTTCAGTCCCGGCTGCAAATGCGCCGCTTTCCCGGCAAGGGGTTTTCCCGCACATTGGCGATTGTCGCCACGTCCGACTGTTCCCGGTCGGTGGTTGATCTGGTTGACGCCCGGATGCGCGCCCTGATCACCGAGCACGCCATCACGCCCTTTCGCGTGAGTGCGCCGTGGCTTGGGGACAGTTTTAGCCTGATTGCGTGACCCCGGCGCGGGGCGGTGCAGGGGGCTGGCCCGAGCTTATCCGCGGGTAAAGTTGGGCGGGCACCGGGACGAAGGGGCCGGACTTCAGAACAGAGGGCAGCGCCAGCCGTGGGGCGGGGCGGGCGCTGCCCGGCGTTCCGCCGGGCGGAGCGTTTTGGGGGCGATGCACCCTTATCCGCGGATAAGCCTCAACCTTACCCGCGGATAAGGCGCGGCCCTGTTTGCGGGGGCAAAGGCGCGAACAATCCGAAGGGCAGCGCCCGGCCCGGCGCAAGCGCCGGTCAGGACGGGTTGGCCGCTGACGCGCCATTATACAGAGGTCTTTTCCAAGTCCCGGCCCTGATCCCGCCCGGCGGAACGCCGGGTCACGCGGGCCGGTGAAGGGCGCTGGCCCGGCCTTATCCGCGGATAAGCCGCCGCCCCCCGTGCCGGAACAGAGGCGCGAACCGTCCGAAGGGCAGTGCCCGGCCTTATCCGCGGGTAAGCCGCCGCCCCCCGTGCCGGAACAGAGGCGCGAACCGTCCGAAGGGCAGCGCCCGGCCTTATCCGCGGATAAGATTGAGGGGTGCGCGCCACGCCACCCCATTGAGGGGTGAGGCCAGTCCCGGAAACGACACGGCGGGCGCGGACCTGTGCAGGGGGCGGACCCCCCTTATCCGCGGGTAAGGTTGGGCGGGCACGGAGACGAAGGGGCCGGACTTCAGAACAGAGGGCAGCGCCCGGCCCGGCGGAAGCGAAGCGCCCGCCGTGGGGCGGG